>SABC01000246.1 GCA_009929175.1 Bacteroidia bacterium
CCTTGACGCGGCAATAGACGCTTTCAGCGAAGTCAAGATCGAGATGGCCATATGACCCAGATCTTAAAATCCCGGCACTTTATTGCTGCACATTATGCTAAAGAGATACTATAATAGAGTGATCATATTCGGCAGGGGGAACAGCATGAGAAAAATAGACAAAGGATTTTCATTGGTCGAGCTGCTGATCGTAGTCATAATAATAGGGATCCTGGCGGGAATTTTATATCTGGTTGTCGGCCCCTCTGACGATATGGTCAGAGAAAAGGCATGCGGCGGAAACAGGGCCACTATAATGCTGGCCCTTGATGGATACAGATTCTCAAACGGACTCAACAAAGAGAATTACACTCTGGAAAATTTTATCAATGACGGATATAAAGGTACTTTAAGCACCGAGAATGCGAAATGCCCTTCCGGCGGCATCTATTCAGCAGGTGAAGAAAACGGCAGAGAGATCGTTGTTTGTTCAGTTCACAGCGGCGGGGATGACCCCGGCGGCGGACCGGTTGCGGACAATTATATCCCTTGGACAAATACTTTTGGCAACCCTGGTATCCCTCCCAACAGCATATGGCCGACTCCAGAATATAACAGCTGGGGAGGAGTAGCTAATAAAGTTATACTACCGAAAGGGTCTTCTTTCTCGTATGTTAAAGACGGTGTTACCGAGTATTATGTGGTAATCAATAATAATGGCATAGAGTTCGGTAGAAATGAAGATGCTGTTACAATTGACTATGCATGGGGTTCAGGGGAAATGATCAAAATCTCGACAAAACCTGTGGTCACGTGGTCAGCTGTCGTTGCTGAAAATTTGTCAGTTTCACTGGGAGAGGTTGTTTACGACGATACTGCATCTCCAGGTAAGTATTACATTTCAAGACAAAGTGCCCCCATCAATAAATGGACTCAAATTGGTACCGGAAACTGGGTCGAAATAAAATAAAGTAAGTAGACTCTGCCCTGGATCACAGTGTCTCTATGCAAAAAGCAAATCCAGGCAATACGTTGAACTATAAGCAAAATAACATGGATTTCTGGGTTTTCTGTAGACGTAAACTATAAAGTAAAAATGTCATAAACATCAAATACCGTATGCTCTAGACATAGAGATTCCAAATAAACAGGCAACGCTCGGCAAAATATACCTGAGCGTTGCCTGTTTGTTAAAGTTACTTCCATGCAGGAATATTTATATATCCGCAGTTACTTTTCCTTCTGTTTCTGGAAATCTTCTTTCCATTCTTTTTTTATTTCCTGTAGCCGTATCGTTCCCTTAAACGTTCGGTATACCTCACCAAATCTAATGAAATCGGGTTTAGCTCCCTTAGAGACAGACTTTCTTGCCTCGTTCAAAAAGGTGCTGCTAATTTCATCTGCACACTTCTTCGCAAGTTCGGTTTTTAGCTCCAGAGTTACACAACAAGAATCTTCGTGCTCACTAAGG
>SABC01000080.1 GCA_009929175.1 Bacteroidia bacterium
GTTCTCCCCTTGGGATTGCCTCGCAACTGCTCGGCGTTCCCCTAAATCAAACAAGTGGTTCTCCCCTTGGGATTGCCTCGCAACTGCTCGGCGTTCCCCGGGGGGGGATGCTTCAAAGAAAAAAACACCTCTGCCGCGGGCGGCAGATATCACAAAAAGAAAGAACCGCTTACAAGCAAGCTTGTTGGCGGTTTTAATTTACTCAAATGCCCCTGGGATTGCCTCGCAACTGCTCGGCCTTCCCCCGGGGGGGATGCTTCAAAGAAAAAAAACACCTCTGCCGCAAGCGGCAGATATCACAAAAAGAAAGAACCGCTTACAAGCGAGCTTGTGCGGTTCTGATTCTTTTTGTGTTACCCTGCGGGTGTTTTTTTTTCTTTGGCGGAGAAAGGGGGATTCGAACCCCCGATACCCTTGTGGGGTATACTCGCTTTCCAGGCGAGCCAGTTAAGCCACTCCTGCATCTCTCCATGTGCTAAGAGGGCACGAAGATAAAACTTTTAGTTCAATCTGCAAAAAACCGAAACGTTCAAAATTGTATTAACGTTTTTTAAAAAAGTAAAATACAATGGCAGTGATGATATTGAAAATAATTGCAGCAATAGTCCACAAAATCTTTTCACCAACCGACATCGATTTGTGATTTGCCCAAACTTCATAAATGACCCAGATAGCACAAACTATTCCTATAAGTCCAATCAATTTTTCCATAATCAAAGTTTTTAAAAAAATCGTTATAAAGTTAATAAAAAATCACTTAAATAAAAATTATACAATACATTGAATTTATGCACATTAAATTACATATTAGAAAATAATTCAAAATTTCATACAAAATATTTGGTTTATTACATAAACCTATTTACATTTGCAACAACAGAACACAATACAATACAATACAGCACAACAAAATACAACAGAACAGAACAGAACAGAATACAATACAATACAATACAATACAATACAAAAAAACTCAACTCAACAAACACATCAAACACAAAATATCACAAACCAACACAAATCAAGATAAGATAAAACAACATCCTTAGCACAAAATTAAAGTGCTTTTTTTAGCGAATTCCGGTTTACATTATAAACTTATTAATATCATAAAAACAACGTCATGGAAGAGAAGAATCTCACCCAACAAGAGAGCCTGGAACTGATTTCCAGGATGATCAAAGAGAGCCGCAACAACCTGGAAAAAGGGGGCGGTAACATATATCTGTTATGGGGCTACTTGTGGCTTGCCACTGCCCTTGCTGTTTATTTCACAATTATTCTTACAGGAGACTACCGCGGTCAATGGCTTTGGTTTGCAATGCCAATAATCGGGTATCCGTCAATGCTGATAATGCTTAAGAACAGAAAGAAGAGTGTTGTCACATTTGTAGACAAAACCATCTCCAAAATATGGATCGTTTTGGGGATGTGCGCTCTGCTCCTTTCCCTCTACATGATGGTTGACTACTCTGCCTACCCGATCCTGTTTGTAATGGCACTACTTATTAATGCAGGAGTGGCTATGAGCGGCCTGATCATACGCTTCAGACCAATTTCTGTTGCCGGGTTCGCAGGAATATTATTCAGCTTTTTAATACTCATGATACCCGGACTCGACAAGATTTTGGTATTTGCCGCCTTCTCCGTTATAATGCTCATAATTCCAGGTCATATTCTCAATGCTACAAGCAAAAAAAATAAGCAATAGTAGTCATGTTCAAAGATTTAGACCCGTTACTCAATTCACAGCTGAGACTGGCAGTGGTTTCCCTCCTCATCTCCCTGGAAGAGGCAGATTTTGTTTACCTCCGGGAAAAGACAGGCTCCACTGCCGGCAATCTCAGCATACAGCTGGAAAAGCTAAGCTCCTCCGGCTATATAGAAATTGAAAAAGGATACTTGGGTAAAAGGCCGAGGACTACCTGCAGGATAACCGAAAAAGGACGGCAAGCATTCGAAGACTACATTGATGCTCTCAAAAGCTATTTTTAACTTTTTGTTGCAATGGTATAAATATTGCATGTTATCGATTCATTATCAATCAATACCAATAATGAATAAACTTGCTTACGCATTGCTGACATGCATCGTTATTTTATCTCTCTCAACATCTTGTGAAAAAGACTCAATCAGGGTTCCGGTTCAAACCATAGAACTCTCTGCCAGCAGTTTCACCCTCGCCACTGACTCCGTAAGAATAGTGGTTGCCCAACTTTCCCCGAACAACACAACCGACACAAACATTACCTGGACCAGCAGTAACCAACATGTTGCTATAGTCGACCAGTCGGGCAATGTCAAAGGCATTTCCCCGGGAACAACCGTAATCTCTGCAACTTCTCCGGACGGCAAAATCTCTGCAAGTTGCGAAGTTGATGTAATCAAATGGACCTTACACAAAGGAGGTTTGGGGTTTGTTGAGGAAGGGATAAATGCGATGGCATTAGATAAAGAAGGCAACATTTGGATATGTGGACAAAATGTAATCAAACTGGGAAGCCAGGGAGCGTGGTTAATGAACAACTCCAATCTCAACCCCTCTGCTATCTCATTTGACAACCAAGGCTTTGCCTGGATTGGAACCGGCTCCGGGCTCTACCGTTACGATGGCAGCAAATGGGAAGTATTTACCACCGAAAATTCCGGCTTAAAAGACAATTCCATAATAACTCTTGCAACAGATAATACAGGCAGAGTCATCGCCAGCCATTTTAACAGGGAAAGCCTGCTTGGAACCGGTGCGTCCGAATTCGACGGCAACTCATGGAAATATTACTCTTCAGCGAACGGCCTGGTTTACGACAATGTAATATCAATGGCCATTGACAAATCTGGTGTACGTTGGTTTGTAACCACAAATGGCATCTCCTCCTTCGATGGCGAAAAATGGAACTCATACGGAGCATCAAATGTAGGTGTCGCACATATTGGACTTGTCCACTCTGTTGCGGTAGACTCCAATAACAACAAATGGTTTGGAACCAACTCCGGACTGATCAAATTCGACGGAACTAAATGGGAATCCTTCACAAACCAAAACAGTGGCATGATAGGAGGATCAGTTACAGCCATTGCCTTTGACAACAACAAAAATTTATGGGTAGCAACCGGAGCAGGCCTTGCACATTTTGATGGTGTCAAATGGAAAGTATTTGACAGATACAACCACCCCGTACAGGACATCCGCACCATACTCACAACTCCCGACGGCAAAATATACATCGGCACCGGCCTCGGCCTTCTGATTGCATCCCTCCGGGATTGATCCCTCGGATAAATTAACATATTGTTGAAAATGAGCGCGTTTCCACAACTAACACATTATTTGAGAGTTGTTAATTTATCCGAGGGATGCATCCAGTGGAACTATTTTGGAGGTGATGGCGTAGATGGCAAGGCCGGAGAGGCTTTTGATACCGGTCTTGCGGACGATGTTTTTGCGGTGACTCACAACTGTGTGTATACTTATGTTTAGTTTGTCCGAAATCTCCTTGTTGGAGCGGCCACCTACCAGCAGCTTCAAGACATCCTTTTCCCTCTCCGAAAGCTCCTCCCTCAAAGAATCCGAACAATTGCAACGTTTTGCCAATACTTCAACTTTGGACAATACCTCCGAACGGGAATCGTTGAGTGATATCACACCCGAAAATAGGGACAAGACCGCAGGATCGGTAAAAGTATAGGAGACAGCGAGCCAAGAAATCGCAGAGTGCTGTTTCCGGATCCTGGAAAACTCGTGCATAAGGTTTTGGAGGCTCGCAGGATTGACCACTGCCACCTGGAACTCCTCCGAAGAGAGCAACTCACCAAGCTCCCCCAAATCGGTAACCCTCGAAAAGAAATAGTGATGCCCACCCCTCATCAGGATATTTGTAATACCCTCATAAAGAATATCCGAAGGTTCCAGGCACGCAACCCTTATTTTACACTTTTCCATTCCTTTTCTATTTTCCCCGCCAAAGGCAATAACATGGTCTCTTCTATAGAAGCGTGGATCAACAGGTCATACTCCAACTCCTGCAATGCAAACAACAATTTACGACGTAAAGGCAATTCACCCTGCAATGGAATATGCTTAATCAACAAGCTTTTGAGGTCAGACAACTTGGTCTCGATATCGGTATGGTGCAGGTTATATTCCCGTGCAGAGAAATCCCGGCCTTTCACAAAACCCTCATATCCACCCGCAATAAAACCCGCAGCAGCCCCACCGGCAAGAGATAAAAAATAAGGAAAAGCAACTTTATCTTCATAATCCAGATGCTCCACAACCTCGTCAAAATAGCTCCGGAAGAAATCCTCCACCAGTTTCACCCGCTCATCCCCGGTCCTCTCCAGCAACAAAGAGATATACCCCATTATTTCAGGGTATTTGTCCAGTTTGTAATAACGATGGCTGTTGGTCAAAAAACCAATGATCCTCGGGATATCCACAACATCGGGCATTTCTCCCCGCCCTGGCTGGAACCCATTGTACAAATTGGCAACAGAAACAAAAAGTGTAACCGGTATGCCATAATCCATGCAGAGTTGCCCAACGCTCCTCTCCCCAACCCGAAAGTCCATGTCAAAATGCTCCAATAGCAAAAGGATCCTCGAATTCTCGCTGATCAAATCCCACATTTTCATATTGGGAGTTACAAAAGTCTTATGTGTCTGATACATAAGGAATACAATCAAAAATTAAACATTCCGACATCCTATCACATCGTCAACTACAAATAATTAACAATTATTTCTCCAGCCGGTTTAAACAAAACAGCAATTCATCGAAAATCCCAATCCAAGGAGGTCCTAAAATGCAATCCCCCAATTACTCCTTCTCCCCTTTCTTCGGCACCCTCTTCCCCCCGCGGGCTACGGCAGCCGCAACCTTGCCCGCCTTATCAAGTCTTGCGGTATTGCGCCCCATCCTTGCCGAGGTGGCTTTAATCCTGCCGGACAACTCTTTGAGTGCTCCTGCCGAGGCCTCTATTGCAGCAGCAACCTCCTTACCTATTGCCGCAACAAGCTCCCTCTCCCGCCGCCTCAGCAACAACGACTCCTCCTCCAGGGAGCGCCTCTGCTCATCAGTAATCCCGGGCTCAAGCCTCTGCCTGTCTACCCTTTGCTGCTCCTTTCTAAGGATTCCAAGCTCTGCCGCAAAACCAGTTGCGGCCACAGTTCTCTCCATCATAAGTAAATTATTAAATAGAACCAGAATCAATCAAAAAGTGAAACCACACTCCGGTACTCCTTTTCCAACTTGGATAAAGAGTCCTCAAAACCAAGCAAAGACTCGTACAGCTCATCCCCCTTGCGCCCCTTTTCCAATGAGAGTACCAGCTCCCGGTGGGTCCGTGCCAAGCGGTTGGCAGCAGTGATTGTGTAGCCCCTCAAATAGGAAAGCTTCTGGACCCTTCCATACAATTGAAGATAGCGCCTGTCATACTCTGCAAGCAACCCGTTATTTCCCTTGAAAACGGCGACAAAACTCCGGTAGTCTGCCGGCAAACCACTCTTTTCGCCCTCGATCAAGGCAGAGACTCCGGGCAACCTCAAAATCTCCACCAACCCCTCCACCAACGACGACACCAAGGTATCCGCCTCCTTGATAAAGCTGCGGGCCAACCTGTGCTGCCTGTTTTGCAGCATCCGCTCTGCCCCGAAGGCAACCAAAATCCCGGCACTCTTGGCAACCCCCTCTGGAAGGCTCTCCTTGAATAGCTGCAACCTGTTAGCCTCCGCAACCAAAGAATCCAAAGCCCTTCCCATTGACCTCAGCTCCCTTCCCCTGGCCTCATGCCGACTGTCGGCAACAAGCACACCCAAAGCCCTGGAATATGCCCTGAGTATCTCCAGTGATTTATCTGTCTTTGAAGCCAGCGAGACCTCCTTCTCATTTGCCTTGTAAAGCTCCTCCAATTCCCCGACCCTGTTCCCCGCATCGCTCAGGGTAGCCGCGTAAAACAACCCCCTCTCCATTCTCACTGAGGCAATCTCCTCAAAAAAGAGGGATGGATAACGGTTGAAACTGTCGCAACCATTGCCCAGCTTCTCTATATTGGAGAGCTGTTCCCTTGACAAAGTACTGCAAGAGGTGTTTAAAAGGGAGCAACAAAGCAAGAATGCAAAAGAAAGAGCTCCCACAGAGTTTAAGTAAAGTTTCATGATTTGCAAAAACCTAATTTATTGCAATATACAAATTAATAACTTTAAAAAGTCAAAAAAAACATGTATAATTGTAAAAAAATTAAACCTTTGTCTAAAACACTTGTTTCGGCAAGTTAAAACCAACAGGATCGCTCATATAGATGTCAACTCCCCCACTCCCCAAACGTTCTGCCAAAAGAACCACCATTGCAGTTTTTATTCTGCTAATCCTTTTTTCGTCGATAAGCTTCATTTATATCCGTTCCGAAAAAACAAAAATCCTTAGCGAAAAATTCAATGAGCTGGAAATCATCTCCAACCTTAAGGTAGAGCAGCTTTTAAGATGGCACCGGGAAAGACTGGCAGAGGCCGAGTATTTTTCGGGAGCAAGGCCATTTTCTCAATATATCCAAGAGATTATCTCCGGCAATATGACCAATGCCCCCCTGTTCCGCGAGAATCTAAGAAACTTCATGCGGCGCAATGGATATGAAAACATCCTGCTTGCCGACTCCTCTGGGAAATTACACTTCTCGGCAATCCGCGAAAACAAGGTTCTTGACCAAAATACAACCAAAGCAATAGCTTTGGCATACAAGAGCAGGTCTACCAGCATCAATGATTTTTATTACTGCCCGTTCCATAATACAATTCATTACGAAATGATTACCCCTATCTTGGACGAATCCGGCAGTATTTCATCCACCCTGGTATTCCGGATCAATCCCAATGAATTCATATTTCCAGTCTTGGAAACATGGCCATTGAATACGATTACAGGGGAGTCCCTTTTACTCAGGCAGGAGGGAGACTCTCTGAGGATTCTCAGCCACCTTACAGACAGGATTAACCTTAAGTTGAACTACTCCATAGCCTTGGACAATGTCTTTGAAACTTTCGAAGTGGACCGTAGTAAAGACCAAAATGCATTCCTGGCAAAAGATTACAAAGGTCAGAGTATTGCTGGCCTCACTAAAAGCGTTCCAGGCACCAACTGGTTCATCATGGTCAAACAAGACCTAAATGAAGTATTTATACCTTTAAGGGCAAGGGCTGCAACAATCATCTTGCTGGAGTTGCTCTCCATCTTTACGTTAGCTGTCGGTCTTTACTGGTTCTATGCTTACCGTCGCAAGCAAACACGGGAAGAGATCGAAAGCAACCGCCTCCACGAAGAGAAGCTCAGACGGGTACTTGCAGAGACCCGGTCAGAACTGCTGGCTTACGCCTCAAAAAACGGTCTTGAGGAGACCCTTCGTGAGTCGCTCAACAAAGTAGGAGTCATCACCGGCAGTCCTCTCGGCTTTGCCCATTTCTTCAAAAAAGATCAGGAAAACATAGCCCTGACAGCCTGGTCTGCCGAGACCGAAAGGCAATTCAGACACTTGATCGGGAAATACACCCACAATCCTGTAAGTATTGCAGGGGTGTGGGCCGATGCTATAAGACAAAAAAAGACAATAATACATAACGATTTCGAATCCGTCGAGGGTAAAAAGGGTTACCC
>SABC01000247.1 GCA_009929175.1 Bacteroidia bacterium
AAAAAATATAAAAAAGAGGGCTAATAAAATCGATTCCGGAATCTGACTCAAATACTGTTTTATTATCACTGTCAACAACTTTGGTTTTACCGTTTTTCTCAACTAAAAAACGGTTGTATCCACAGTATCGGCTTCTGCCATACTCTTTACGATATGGTTCAAAATTTTCTGCCTCAGAGTGTTTGTATCCGGGACTCTCAAGTTCCCGAGCCCTCTCAAGCGGGAGATTAATCCTTTTGCCATCAATCCCAAAGTAATAAGTGTCGTAATATGTATTGTGACCCCTTTTAAGAATGGTTTGAAAGCCAAAAACACCATTCCCAAACTGAGCGTTCTCGTATTTGCCGGCAACGGCAACAATCAGCTCCCCGTTATGATCAATAACACCTGAATAATCTGCTCCGTTTTCTTTGTAGGTAACAAATGCGTATCCTTTATCAAAGGCCCTGGCTGTTGTAAAGAGCATCTTTGGATTTATAACCTCTCCCAAGTCATTTACATAGGTAAAAAGCCTCTCTTCTCCCACCCTTGCTATAACCTGCACCCAGCCCTCTGAAAACCCCCTTAATATACCTCCGTAAGAGTTCTCCTATTCGTCAAACGGGAGTTCAATTCTTCTGCCTGTTGGAATATTTACAAGGACAAGGGCATTTGCGGATAAATGATCCTCAACAGTGTGATTAAATAGTAGTGTTGAGCTGTTTATATCAAAGTAACCATTTAACTGAGATATGGCCACACCAACATTTGCCGGTATTCTTGTCCATTTTTTTGGAGCCGGACCTGGCTGAGGAATTTTAGGTTCAGGCAGCACATAGGGTTTTTCTGTATTTATCTCAATGGTACGCTTAGCATTGTTAACAACCAGCTCAATGTCCAGTAACCTTAAAATATCGGCTAATTTAAAATAGTATCCATTGTTGATTTTATAAGGTGTAGAGGGGGCTCTCTGACCATTATAATAAAGATGAGCGTAAACACTTTGTGCTGGATAGCTTTTTCCCCGGGAGACATGTGTTGTTCCGCCTTGCCTCTTTCCGGAAGTAATCCAAAACTGAGGATACTGTGTCTCGTCCCGGTTTCTTGCTGATTTTTCCTCTACCTCAAAGATGCCGGGCATTGCCCTTGCCAGATCTTCAATCAGACAATATTGTGAATTGTGTATGTTATATAAATTAAAATCAACAGGCTTACTATTTACCAAAATAGTGTAACCTGTTGATTTAACTTCAAAAGGAGTGCTTTGTGCCTCTAATCTGTAAGCTGATGAAAGTATCAGTACTATAAAAATGATAAGCGACCTGTAACTATATATATTAAATGCACCCTCTTTCATTAGGATTATAAACTGTATACCAGTCCAAAACTTAAGTAAGATATTGAATATCCTGCCTCTGCGTATATACCCCATTTGGAGTTAAACTGGTAGCGAGCACCTACA
>SABC01000248.1 GCA_009929175.1 Bacteroidia bacterium
CTTTGCAAGAGCTGCCATAGCAGGGTGCACGGGTTCAATGTATAATATATAAGTCCTTGGCTAGGCTGATCACCGAAAAGGGAGATTCCTTCGCTCCCCTGCCAAGGTTCTTTTTGAAGGGCCGTGGAAGGACGGTGTTAATATGATTTGTTCTGTCTGTGGGAAAGAGTTTGAACGAATCGGTAAAACGGGACCACTCCCAACAGTATGTTCTCCCGAGTGCAGAGGGAAAAGAGATTATGAAAAGAGGGACAAGTTACCAAAAGAGAGACTGATATGTGCATATTGTGAGAAGCCTTTTGAAACCAACCGCAAAAAACAAAGGTTTTGTTCTGATGAATGTCGATTTGAATGGCGCAAAGATAAAGATAGGAAAAATCCCCTTGCTAAAATAAAAATTTGCGAAGTGTGCGGTAAAGAATTTCCCCCTGTGAAACTAGCAGGAGGAAGGCAACGCTTTTGTTCAGAGGATTGCAGTAGGTTGTTTTACGCAAAAAAGAAAAAGGGTATTTGTATAGTATGTGGCAGGGAATATAGTGGTCGCTCTGATAATAAGGGGTTTTGTTCTAGGGAATGTGCCGTGAAAATCAAAGGGCTTATGGTAAAAAAATGTGCTTTTTGCAGTTCTGGATTTAAGGGGAAAGGGAACTACTGTAGCGATGAGTGTAAGGTAAATAGCAGAATAAAGTATCGCGTGTGTGTGGTGTGTGGCAAGGAGTTTTATGCCGCTGGAGGACAGTTGATATGCTCTGGTGAGTGCAGTAAACAACATGCACGCAATAAGCAACGTGAAAGGTATATCGAAAATAGAGAGAACATCATAGCCAAAAGGGAAAAAGAGTTTGTGCCTAAGAGGGTTGTGTGCAAGGAATGCGGAACAGAGTTCCAGACTGAATACGGCAAGCCAAGAAAGGTATTTTGTTCAGATGAATGTGCAAGAAAGAACCACAAGAGAACTGGGAAAGCGGTACGCAGGGCAAGGAAGAAGGGGCTAGGATGTGAAGTATTCGACCCGCTTGATGTATTTAAAAGAGATGCTTGGACATGCCAGTTGTGTGGAGTGAAGACCCCTAAGAAGTTGCGTGGAACATGCAATGATAAAGCCCCAGAACTTGACCACGTCATTCCTCTTGCTCTTGGTGGTGAGCATTCAATGAGAAACACGCAATGTCTTTGTCGCAAGTGCAACAGAGATAAGGGGGCGACGGCACGAGGGCAGTTGAGGATAGCGTAAGGGGTAGGGGGAGCCTAAATCCCCAGGGGGTGTATCCCCAAACTACGCCGGGAGCTCTCGCGCGGCATAATCGGAAACGGGACTTTGCCCTTTAAGGAGGTGAAGTGATGGCTACGACTGGAAGGAAACCGAAACCAAGGCGCTTGAAGGAGCTTGACGGAGATCCGAAGTCTCGTTTTCTCTCGAAGAACGAGCC
>SABC01000249.1 GCA_009929175.1 Bacteroidia bacterium
ATCTTTGAAAGCCTTCTTATAGGTTTCATAGATCTGCTTCTTCTTCTGGATATGCTCATCAAGGTAGACAAGCTGCCCTCTTCCGATACCAGCAACAATATTGCTCATACGGTAATTGTATCCGATCTCACTATGCTGGTAGTGGGGAGCCGGGTCTCTAGACTGGGTAGCCCAGAACCGTACTTTCTTTACAGCAGCTTCATCATCAGAGAGAAACATACCCCCACCACTTGTTGTGATGATTTTGTTGCCATTAAAAGACAAGGCTGAAAATCTCCCAAACGTTCCCGTCTGCTTCCCTCTATAGGTTGCTCCAAGGCTCTCTGCAGCATCCTCAATAAGAGGAACATTGTGCTTGTCACAAATAGCCTTGATCTCCTCAAGCTTGGCAGGAGTACCATAGAGGCTGGCAACAATAACAGCCTTAGGATGCGGGTATTTCTCAAATGCCCGCTCCAAGACTGTTGGATCCATATTCCAGGTCTCCCTCTCGCTATCAACAAACACCTGTACGCCACCCTCATAGGAAACAGGGTTCACCGTTGCGGAAAAGGTAAAATCAGAACAAAGAACAATATCACCAGGCTTCACTCCACAGAGCTTCACAGCAAGATGCAGCGCAGCTGTCCCCGACACCAGTGCTGCAGCATGCCGCACACCAATGTAGGCTGCCATCTCTTTCTCAAACTCATCCACATTCTTCCCCAGAGGTGCTACCCAATTGGTGTCAAATGCTTCCTGTATGTATTTCATCTCCAAGCCATGCATGGTTGGGGATGAGAGATAAACTCTCTTTTTCATATATGTTGTCCTTAAATATTGGAAAGAGCTCATCCTGAGGAACTCATCACTCCCACCCTATGTTCATAAGTCCCCCACCACCTATTTCAGCTCAGCGCCAAAATTCCGGTGTGGTTAACGTCTTCAATGCCCTCTCTCACCAAGTCTCAATACCACCAACCCAGTATCCCAAAACCCCTCGATTCCTGCATGTTTATGCAGCTTTCGAGCCCCCAGACCTTATTCCCGTATATTCATCACTCGTCCTATTCTTCAAAACGAGTAACCGTCCGCGTCTTAGCATGTAAAACGCTATATATGGAGCCTTATCGTTAAATTGTGTTATTTGTTACGCTATATATAGTGGTCGTCAGGTTATTAAAGACGACGCAGGAGCCCAAGGAAATGGGCGGATGGGTAATTATAGGGGATATTTTCAACAAAGAAAAGTTGCTCCGCGCCGGTTTTTGCATCGGTATCCGAGCGGCGCGCAGTACCATAATTGTTATACTGTTGTTGAGGATTCATGCCGGGCAGAGTTGTCCGACTGTGGTCATTATTGAGAGGAATGGTTTGTGTATCGCAGCATGACGGGACCATCATCATGCAATCCCGTTCTTCAAGATCTCGATTGTCTCCTGCACGGTCCG
>SABC01000250.1 GCA_009929175.1 Bacteroidia bacterium
GATGGGTGGAACTCCATCATGGGTACATGTTTGTATGCTGCTGCATGGAAGACGAGTGATGGCTTTGCGCATTCAAATATCTGCCTCATCTTTATCTGGCTTGTCACATTTGCTATGATGGGCTTAATTAGTATACCAGTATTTTTTGCCTGTAGCTCAAGCCAAAGGTCGTTAAGGGGTGTCTCGGCCTGGTCAACAAGGAGAACCTCTTTGCAATCAAATTGAACTACTTGTCTTGCTATCTCACTCCCTATTGATCCGGCTGCTCCGGTTATCATAATGGTCTGGCCGGTGAACTGGTTCTCAATCCGGCTGCGGTCCATCTTAATTGTGTTGCGGCCCAGGAGATCCTCAATTTTTATCTTGTTTATCTGAGGGATTGCCCTCCCCTCGTTCTCGTCAAAGCGGGTGAACATGCTTACAAGCATTATATCCATCCCCTCTACGATGCATTTGTCGTAGAACTCCTTTGGCATCATTTCAAGCTGGTTTCTGTATACCAGAAGTGTCTTTGACTTAAGTTCAACCATCCTCTTTGCAAGCCCCTTTTCAAGTGATATAATGGGGATGCCGCTTACAACCTTGCCCACCTGGTTGCTGCGGAATGCAACAAATGCTATTGGGAGGTATGGGCTGGTCCTGTCTGTTAAAAGATGGTTTCCCAGTAGGATGGAGTCGTAGTCACTTCCCAGTATAAATGCCCTAATCTTGTTGCTCTTGTTGGATGTTTGCTCAAAGTTTTCAAAAACGCTTTTTACTGTGAACCTGAATATAAACTGTCCGGCAAGGGTCATCATTCCCATTACAAAGGGGAACCAGTAGTTGAATGTAATGTGATATTGGCCCTCTATGTCAGTATTGTTAAAAATGACAACAAAGGCAAAATAGATGAGGGAGCCTGAAATTGATGAGAGGGTGAGTCTTTTGAGGTCCGCCATAGTGGAGAATCTTACTACTCCGTGGTATGTGCGGAAAAACATTGATGTGGTGGCGTAGATAATTGCCACTACAAATAGTTTAATTGTGAAATGCTGTGCAGGTTCTGCCGATATTGTCTCTCTGAAAAACCAAAGAGATACAAAGGCAATAATTACTATAAACTCGTCAAAGAGGAATATTGTCCATCGTGGCATAAAGTTTCCCATCACACTAACAATGAAATGGTCAAGCCTTTTAGCCTGATTGCGTATGTTTTCCATATGAAGTTTAAGTTTGACACAAAGGTGTCCGGTGAGTCACATATTTTGTGCCTTACCGTAGCCTCTGTTTATCATGCAAATATAGTATATCTGTCCTCAATCTCAAAGTTTTGTAACTTTAATTTAACCGCGATTTGCTATATTTGTGATAGGTTTCATTTATTAATAACTACACAATGAGAAAAAAGTTCGTTCTAATTTCATTACTGCTGCTTGTTTTCCTGATTTCAC
>SABC01000251.1 GCA_009929175.1 Bacteroidia bacterium
GGCAAAGTTATAAAGATTGATACAGGAATTGAACCCAAAAGAGCATTTTAACCCTTCCCCGAAGGAAGAAAAGCCTCTCCACACCGGAGGGGCTTTTTTTGTTGGCGTAGTATAAAGAAGTGTGAGCCCGGGAGTCTGACAGCAGTTAAGAACCCCTCCACAATGCACGTAGAGGGGTATAACTTTATTCAGAGCATAACTTATACCACGAAGGAAAAGAACAGCCCTTCCTGTTGCTTTAAACGTTGATTTTTCTCATTTTCTTATTGCCAACGATTGAAGAAGCAAGATTTACCTTGCTATGTGCCTCTTGAAGATCCTCAAAATTCAGATGATCATAAAATCTCGATGTTGTCCGGATATTTGAATGTCCCAACAGCTGAGCAGTGAGGGATATATTTCCTGTTTGCTTCAAAAACAGGTTAGCACAAAGATGTCTCAACCCATGGATCTTTAAATCTATCTCTACCTTATCGGCAACTCTCCGCATTTGACGGCCCATGTTGGCAGGTTGCAACTTCCCCCCGGTATTTGACGGAAACAGCCAGGGAGTCCTCCATCCTATAGGAATGAGAGAGATAAAGGTTTTTAACTCCCGGTAAACTTGCGGTGAGACAGGAACTATCCTGGACTTTCTGGCTTTTGAGTATTCAGCACTTACAGTAAGAGCAAGGATGTCTGTATCAAGATCCGATTGTTTAAGACCGCATAACTCACCCCTACGGAGACCGCAATCAATAGCAACTATCAGCATAGCCCTTAATCGTCTGTCGGTGAATGAATCGGTATTGAGTGCCTTTATGAACTCCCTGGCCTGATCTAATGTAGGGATGTCTATCTTTTTATCAGGCATAGGGACCTTGATCCCTCTTGTAGGATCACTGTCTAGTATACCCTCCACAACAAGGAATTTGCAGAACACCTTTAAGACCTTAATCCTGGTAAACCTCGACCATTCATTTTTTGGCTCGGAGATATAAGAGAGTATGCTTAACCTCGGGTCTTTTAAAAACTCCGGAAACTCACGCAAGAACGGCTTGATGATAGTTTTGTAGCTGTCGATGGTGTGAAAAGAAGCACCCTCGGCCTTGCGTATGGAGCAGAATAACTCAAAAGCTGAATGAGCATCCTTGAAAGGTGTACTTATCGGTATAGCTGTCGGCATTTGTAACCCCTCCTTCTTTACATTATCGGAGAGGCACTAAAAAGCTATACAGCATTTTTGATAAAGTTAAGACCCCATCCCTAATACTAAAAAAGAGATGAGGTCTATAAAATTTTGGCTATTCAAATATTCAGTGATAGCAACGATTAAGGAGACACTGGAGCCGCCTCCCGGACTCGGACCGGGGACCCCATCCTTACCATGGATGTGCTCTACCTACTGAGCTAAGGCGGCAACCAATAATGCGGTAAGGG
>SABC01000081.1 GCA_009929175.1 Bacteroidia bacterium
ACAACCGGCAGTACTTGGGGAATGCTCTTTGGAGTAAGACTCATGTTCTAAACCACCACTTGTACAAACTAAAAAGGGACCTTTTGGTCCCTTTTTTTTTGTGCCCCATCCCTCGGATAAATTAACAGCTTGCAGAGGCTCTGTGCCTTGCGGCTTTCCGTTCATTTCCAGGCGGTTGCAGAGCCCATGGCGGCTCCCTCTGCCCGGGGGACATGCCGCCTTGTGCAACGCAGTTTTTGTTTTACGCTCTTTTCCTCGTTTTTTGCGGGCCTGCGGAACTCCTTCCTGCAGTCGTCAAACAGTCCTCGGCTGTTAACCGCAAACTCTTCGTCAAAACCGCTACAAAAACAGATGTTGCACTTCGTGCGGCATTTGCCCCCGACGGCTTCGGGCACCGCCTGGGGGCCGGGATCCATCCCTCGGATAAATTAACAACTCTCAAATAATGTGCATGTTGTGAAGCCGCGCTCATTTTCAATAATATGTTAATTTATCCGAGGGATTCGACTGTTGGTGCTGCCTCCCTGCAGGTTATTCCGGTGCAGAGGTTATCCCAGGCACCGAGCCGGTTGCCGGCCCAATGCAGAGCCGGGCAGCTATTGGCTGGAGATAACCTCGATGCGCCGGCAAATAACCTGCATACCCAGTAAAGACCTGAAAATCACCCGAAAACTGCAAATCTCTGCAAGCCAGGCACATGTTAATTTATCCGAGGGATGCATCCCGCAAAGCACTGGTAATCACCCGAAAACTGCAAATCTCTGCAAGCCAGGCACATGTTAATTTATCCGAGGGATGCATCCCGCAAAGCGCTGGTAATCACCGGAAAGATGCAACCTTCTGCAAGCCATGTATATGTTAATTTATCCGAGGGGTCGATTCCGCAAGTGCAAACTTCTGCAAGGCAATTAGTTGTTAATTTATCCGAGGGATGGGGCCCGGGGGGTGCGTAGGATTTTGATTGCCGGGGTGTCTTATATGCAGAAAAACGAATTTACCGGTAATTAATTAAAAAAATTTAAAAGTTATGAAAGCAAAATTATTATTGATAGGATTGGCTATGAGTCTATTTGCCTTATCATCAGTGGCTCAGGAAAGTGTGTCCAAAACAATTGAAGCAAAAAGGTCTTGTTTTGTGGACAATGATAAAAACGGATTGTGTGACAGTTTTGAAAGTGGAACTTGTACAATCGGGAATGGCAAGGGTTTAATGGACGGTTCCGGTAACAGGCAAGGGTTGAGGGATGGCTCAGGTGCAAGGCGACGTGACGGAAGTTGTTTAAGTGACAATAACACCGTCAGAGGACGAGGGAATGCAACTTACAGACAATCGGGCCGTAATAATTCAGGACCCAAAGACGGTTCCGGCAACAGGTCAAACAGGGGAAATCGTGGATCACGTGGTGGAAACAGACCAATGGATGGTACTGGGTACGGAGCTGCAGCAAGGACTCTGCAAGGAAACAAATAGCATTTAGTTGAGTTGAGTGTTTTGTTTCACAACGGTCTGTCAAACATTTGGCAGGCCGTTTTTTTGTTTATCCCTCGGATAAATTAATATATTATTGAGAATGAATAAAATCCAGTAACTATCACATTATCGGAGAGTTGTTAATTTATCCGAGGGATGGGCCCCGGCTGGGAAGCTGCATTGTGCACAAAATGTGGGTGTTGTTAATTTATCCGAGGGATGCGGGCGGGGGGGTGGTTTTTTTTGTATATTTGGGTTCAATTAAAATTGAATTTTATGAAAAAGTTTACGGCTATTGTTTCTTTTCTGTTGATTTCATTTGCGTTGCTTGCGCAAAGCAACGGGAAGCCTGTTATCGGGATTTCTTCTAACTGGGGTGAGGGTAGTTCTACCCAGGTCTCTTTGACTTATGTGCAGTCGGTTATTCGTGCCGGCGGTGTTCCTGTGGTGATCCCGCTTACCACTGATCCCGAGCTTTTGGCAGTGATCCTTGATAGGGTGGATGCTGTGATCATGACGGGGGGTGAGGATATTGATCCTTTGAAGTGGTATGGTGAGGAGCCTCTGCCTGCAATGGGTTCCATTGTTCCGGAGCGGGATGAATTTGATATATTGCTAATTAAAATGGCTGTGGACAAAAATATGCCGGTATTGGGCATATGCCGTGGACATCAATTGATGAATGTGGCATTTGGCGGTACCTTGATACAGGATATACCTTCGCAGGTGAGGGATTCAAGGATCAAACACAGCCAGAGGGCTCCAAGTGCATACGGGACTCATTCCATAAAAATTGAAAAGGGATCGTTGCTAAACAAACAAATTGGGTTGGAAAAAGTAGCTGTCAACTCATTCCACCACCAGGCAGTGAAAGACCTGGCTCCGGGTTTCAAAGCTACTGCTTTTGCTCAGGACGGAGTTGTTGAGGCTATTGAAAAGGCAGGAAGCAGCCGAGTGTTTGGCGTGCAGTTCCACCCAGAGGGATTTACCTCCAAAGGTATAGACACTTTTATCGGGATTTTCCGGCATTTGGTCAAGGAAGCAGGAGCTTACCGTGATACAAAAAAATAAAAAGAGCCCACATCATCCTAAGCAGAATGCATAACCCGGTTTACCCAAAAGGTCGCCGGGTTACTTCTTTTTTGCCATCGTGAGGATCAAGCCGAGCACAATTGAGAGAGATGCTGCAAAAAGAACTTTGAACTGGTCGGGAAGCAAGAATGTAATTGTATGTGCGGGTATCCAAAACAATGGAATGGTTTTGCCTACAACAAATTTCATGAATCCGGCCCAATCTATTGAGGAAACCACTTCTCCCAAAGAAGGACGGGTATTTGCACTCACCCGTGAATCAATCCAGGTATCGGTGATGCGGTGTACTGCCATGAAAACCGGTCCAAAGGTGAGGTTCATGAAAGCAGAGATATAAAATGCTCGTAAAATCCTGATCCCTGGATACCCCGTGTAGAGCAGACCGGAGGCTGAGGCAGCGTCCACCCCTCCGGTATAAAGGGCAAACATCAGCACAATTGCAATGCCGAGTAACCCCCAGATGAACATCTTGGGGAGAATGCTCCCAATCATTTGCCAATGTCCCGATACAAGACGTACGGCTAGGAATTCACCCATAATCGAAAGAATTGCAAACTTCACAAATCCCATGATGTAGGGATGGGAGGCAGTTGTGTTTATGAATAGCTCCCGTGTGTAAGGAGCTATAAGAAAGGAGGCTGTCAAAACTATAACTCCTGTCCATATAGCGGTGCCGTAGCGAATCCTTTTTGCTGTCATTTTATGTAATTGCTTGAATTAATTATCAAATTGTTAACTTGCAAATATAAACAATCCTTCAAACTCTTTAAATATTTAAAATAATGAAGTATACAAGTTTCAACAAGAATGTGGTGGTTGCACTGACAGCCTTGCTCATTTGTTTGTCCCAGGTACTATCTGCCAGCAACAGAACATCAATTGCAGGAATCCCCCAAAATGACACGATTTCTGCAGCATGGGAAGAGCTGACCTCGGGAGATTTTGTAAAAGCAGTAAAGCTATCACAAGGAGTATGCATTATTCCCATGGGGGTAATAGAAAAGCATGGGCAGCAACTACCCCTCGGCACGGATGTATATACAGCCAGGGAGCTGGCATTAAGGGCAGCAACTATGGAGTATGCTGTGGTTTTTCCCTTTTATTATGCAGGTCAGATTTACGAAGCAAAACACCAGCCTGGAACAATTGCTTACAGCCCGCAGATGCTCTACAACCTTTTGGACGAAACATGCAGGGAAATATCACGCAATGGCTTTAAAAAGATTATCATTGTTAACGGCCATGGCGGGAATAACAACTTTCTCCACTATTTTTGCCAAACCCAGCTTGCACAGGAGAATGATTATTCTGTATTCCTCTACACCCCTCAAATGGACAAAGAGGTTCAGGATAAAATCAACTCCCTCAGGAGCAACACCATAGGTGGACATGCCGATGAGGTTGAGACAGGTGTAATGATGTATATCCGTCCCGACCTGGTTAAAAAAGAGAGGGCATCACTGGAAAGCGGAGCCGACATGAACAGGCTTACCCTTCCAAACGGATATACAGGAATATGGTGGTACGGGAAGTATCCCAACCATTATGCCGGAGACGCATTAGGGGCAAGTGCAGCAATGGGAGAACTCTCCGTAACCTTCAGGTCAGAACAATTAAGTAGGTTGGTAAAGGCGGTAAAAAAAGATAAGAGTACAGAGGAACTCCAAAGGGCATTTTACAAGGAAGCGGCCAATCCGCTGGATACCAAGGCCAGGTAGGACCCCATCACTTTCGACGCTATGTAATCACCTACCTGCGAGGTGGAGTGAGTACCTCCAAGGTCGCTGGTTACAACACCATCCTCAATCGCTGCGGTGCAGCACTGTTTGAGCAACCGAGCCTCTTTTTCCATCGAGAAGGCAATTTGCAGCATCATTGAGGCAGAGAGGATTGTGGCCAGAGGATTGGCTATGTTGAGGCCGGCTGCCTGAGGGTAGGAGCCATGAATAGGTTCAAAGAGCGAAACCAGGCTGCCGGTAGAAGCAGAGGGCAAAAGCCCGATTGATCCGGTGAGAACACCGGCCTCATCGCTAAGGATATCACCGAACATGTTTTCGGTGAGGATCACATCAAATTTGGCAGGGGAGGTCACCAGTTGCATGGCAGCATTGTCTACAAACATGAACTCCAGCCCTATACCGGGAAAGTGGTCACGGTGTATATTGGTTACAACCTCCCTCCACAAACGAGATGTTGCCAATACATTGGCCTTGTCTACCAGGGTTACTTTTGGCGAAGGTCTGCTCCTTTTTGCTGCAATTTCGAAGGCCACACGTGTTATCCTTTCGATCTCTGCAACTGAATATGTACAGGTGTCAAAAGCCCTCTCTCCCGACTCACTGCGGCCACGAGGCTCTCCAAAATAGATTCCCCCGGTAAGTTCACGAACCACAACCAGGTCGGCCCCGGCAATTATAGACGCCTTAAGCGGAGACCTCTCAACCAGGGAGGGGAAGAGCTCCACAGGCCTTATGTTTGCAAACAAACCCAGCTCGCGGCGCATCTGCAACAACCCCTGTTCGGGCCTTATTTTTGCGGAGGGGTCGTTATCGTATTTGGGGTCTCCGATGGCCCCAAACAAAACTGCATTGGAGCTCATGCACAACTCGTGGGTGGAATAGGGGTAAGGGTTGCCACAATAATCTATTGCAGAGGCACCAATCAATCCATGTTCGAAATCAAAACTGTGACCGAACTTCAAGGCCACCGCTTTAAGGCACTTAACTGCCTCAGCTGTAATTTCGGGCCCAATCCCGTCTCCCGGCAATACTGCGATCTTCTTTTGCATTTTTCTCTTTTTAATTTTTATTTCCAAAATTAATCAATAGGCCGATACCCGGAACTGCTCATATTTCTCTACCTCATCCAGGTTGGAAAGCAGGTAGTCAATGTCGTCGTATCCATTCATAAGGCACTCTTGTTTGTAGGAGCTTACAGGGAATTTTTCTTTTTCCCCTGTGGCCGGGATTTCAATTTCTTTTTTCATAAGATCGATTTTTAAGTAAACTGGTTGTTGTGATTTGAATATTTTAAACAGGAATTCGTTGCTAACCTCTACAGGCAGCACACCGTTGTTCAAAGCATTGTTACGGAAGATATCGGCAAAAAAACTGGATACCACAGCTCCGAAGCCATGGTCTGCCAAGGCCCATGCTGCATGTTCCCGGCTAGAGCCGCATCCAAAGTTGTAACCGGCGACCAAAATTGAACCCTGTCCATGTTCCGTATTGAGAACAAAATCTTTACGCGGTTCTCCTGCAGGGTTGTACCGTAGATCGTAAAAGAGGTTTTGCCCAAATCCTTCGCGGGAGGTTGTCTTTAGAAAGCGGGCGGGGATAATCTGGTCGGTGTCAATATTCTCTGCCGGCATTAGTACCGCTGCAGATGCAATAACCGTGATCTTTCTTGTACTCATGATGGTTTACCTTTTATTGGTTTCAGGAATATTGGATGTCTCGAAGAATTTCCGGGGGTCGGCAATGCAGCCGGTGATTGCAGTTGCTGCTGCTACCAGCGGCCCTGCCAGTATGGTGCGAGCTCCCGGCCCTTGCCTCCCCTCGAAATTGCGGTTGGAGGCAGAGAGTGCATATTTGCCCGGAGGTATTTTATCTTCGTTCATTCCCAGGCAGGCAGAGCATCCCGGCTCCCTTAGCTCAAACCCGGCCTCTGCAAGGAGTAGATCCAGCCCCTCTTGCTCAATTTGGCGCATAACCTCCCTGGAACCGGGTACCAGCCACGCAGTTATCGCAGGAGCTTTTCGATGCCCCCTAACATACTCTGCAAACAGACGGAAATCCTCTATCCTCCCGTTGGTGCAGCTTCCCAGGAACACATAATCTATTGGAAGACCCTCTAAAGCCATGCCTGCTCTCAGGCCCATGTATTCAAGTGCTTTCTCTTCTCCTCTCCTGGATGGGACAACCTCTGTGACTGCTATGGCCTGTCCCGGATTTGTACCATAGGTGACCATAGGTTGCACCAGTGTAGAGTCAAAGCGGTAAACAGAATCATAAACAGCATCGGGATCACTTGAAAGGGAACTCCACTCCAAAACCCTCTTATCCCACTCTTCCCCTTGCGGGCTGTAGGGGCGTCCTTTGAGATAGTCAAATGTTGTGGAATCGGGAGCAATCAGCCCTCCACGGGCTCCCATTTCGATGCTCATGTTGCATATTGTCATCCTCTCCTCCATGCTCAGTGAACGGATGGTACTCCCTGCAAACTCCAGGAAATACCCTGTGCCTCCCGAACTGCCCAAAGATGCGATTATGTGCAAAATCAGATCTTTGGAGCATACTCCTTTGCCAAGAGCACCGTCTGCCTCAATGAGCATCTGTTTTGGTTTGGATTGTAAAAGTGTCTGTGTTGCAAGCACCATCTCTACCTCGCTTGTACCTATGCCAAATGCAATGTTGCCAAATGCCCCGTGGGTAGAGGTGTGGCTGTCGCCGCAGACTATTGTCATCCCGCATTGTGTGATACCCTGTTCGGGACCAATTATGTGGACAATCCCGTTGGCCGGATCTCCTAATGGGAAGTATTTGATTCCGTGCTTAGCTGTGTTTTTTGCAAGTTGCTCGACCGGTATTCTCGATGAGAGGTCTTTTATGGGGAGGTGTTGCCCCTTTGTCGGAACATTGTGGTCGCATGTTGCAAAGGTTTGTGAGGGGCGGAACACTTTGCGGCCTCTTCTTTCCAACCCCTCAAAAGCCTGGGGGCTGGTTACCTCGTGAATGAAGTGACGGTCAATGTAAAGGACCGAAGGTCCGTCCGGAATCTCCTTTACCACATGTGACTCCCAGATTTTATCAAATATTGTTTTTGCCATTCTATATTAATCAGTAAATAGTAAAAGTTAAGATAATGACGATGCTGGTAGCTATTTCAGATGATTTTGGAAATTGCATTTATGAA
>SABC01000252.1 GCA_009929175.1 Bacteroidia bacterium
GCTCCTTAGCTCCTTTTCGAGTGCCATTGCCTCCTTGTTGCTGATGATGATCCTGCGGTAGAGCCGGTTCTTGTGCAGGTAGAGCATATAGATGTAAGTGGCTCCGGTTAGTGCGATAAGGAGAATTGCAATGAGATAGCGGAGCGTACGGTTTTTGTTTTGGACCTCCATCCTGGCCTTTTGAGCTTCGATTTCCTTTTTTTGGGTGTCGAACTGTACCCTCAGTTTGTTGATGGAGCGTTCCTTCTCTTCGTTGAAGTACTGTTCCAGCAGAGTGTTGTATGTAGAATAAGACTCCAGGGCTTTCCCGTATTGTCCCATTCCGGCATGGGATTCGCTGATTGCCAGGTGAAGGTCTTTCACAAAGATGCGGTTGTTTGCATCTTCGCTGATACTGACCCCTTTTTCAAACATGTCTATGGCTTCGTTGTACCTCTTTTGATCCATCAGCAAACGTCCGTAGCTTAGGTAAAGGTTTGCCACCGACGAGACTTGGGCTGAGCTTGTGAACTTTAATGCTTCGCGGTAGTACTCCTCGGCCTCCGTTGATTGTTCCATTGCTTGCAGGATTTCGCCGTAAACAGTAAAGATATGGGTTTGGTCTTGGTAACCGTTTCTCTGCAAGAGGAACTCGGCCTCCTTTGCATATTTGAGGGCCTCTTCGTTCTCTCCTTTCAATAGGTATAGTTTGGCAGAGTTAACCGACCCCCAAAGAGTGAGGAAGGGGTCACTCACCGAGTGCCCAAAGTCGTAGCACTCTTGTGCATAGCCTAGCCCGGCAGTATCCTTTTTGAGATAGGACACTCCGGAGATATTGCAAAGCAGTATGTGGTAAACCCTTTCGAAAGAGGAACGTTTTGCGGCCTCCACCCCTTTGTAGAAGTACTCGATGGATCCGTTGTAGTCGGCCTCCACATTGGCAGAGTAGAGTCCCAGCCCGTTGTAAACCGAGCAGAGTATTGAGTCGTTGCCAAGCAGGGTGGCCTGGCGCAGTGCCTGGTTGAGGTACATGTTGGCAATGTCGGTCTGGTTGGTCATGAGGTAGGCTTGCCCAAGGTAGACGTTTGCAAATGCCCTGTATCGCATGTTGTTATTCTTGTCCCCCAGGCTTTTGAGCTGCCCGGCGTAGGAGATTACCTTTTGGAAATCTTCGGTACTGAGGTAAAATGAAGCGAAGTTTCGTAAGACTTCGCCGTTGTTTTCTCCCTCGATGTAACAGGCAAATTGATTGTTGATGAGGTCCAGTACCTTATTCTCCTGGGCAGGAATGGTGTTGACGGCATGCATAGTTGTCAAAAACACTATGACTGCAATTAGTTTTTGTATGTGTTTACCCGGCTCCATCAACTACAAATATAGGACATTCATTTTTTACTGCAACTTTACTTTTGACGGGGTTTTTGTAACTTTAGGT
>SABC01000253.1 GCA_009929175.1 Bacteroidia bacterium
ACGGCCTTGCAGTCGAACAGGATTATCAGAAGGCTATTCATTGGTATGAGCTATCAGCTAACCAGGGAAATAGTGCATCACAAAGAAATCTTGGTTGGTGCTATCTTGAGGGCAATGGTGTAACTATTAATTATCCACAAGCAGCAATTTGGTACCAGAAGGCTGCAGAACAAGGAGATGAAAACGCACAATTTTGGTTAGGATATTTTTACGACAAAGGGAAAGGGGTCCCCCAAGATTATGAAGAAGCGGTAAATTGGTATCGGAAAGCTGCAGAACAGGGCAATGAAATTGCCCAAAATAATTTGGGAGCTTTGTACGAGGATGGAAATGGGGTTCCTCAAGATTATCTGGAAGCAGCAAACTGGTACCGTAAAGCTGCTGAAAAAGAGAACCCCGATGCACAATTTAATATAGGCTACTTTTATGCAAAAGGCTTTGGTGTCGAGCAAGACTATCAACTAGCTTCCGAATGGTATATAAAAGCCGCTGAACAAGGACACCCGATAGCACAAAATAATTTAGGCTTAATGTATGTACAAGGATTAGGAGTTGTTCAAGATTGTGAAAAAGGAGTAAGTTGGTACCAGAAGGCAGCAGAGCAAGGTAATGCACAAGCTCAAAATAACTTGGCTTCTTTGTATGAAGAAGGTATAGGTGTTTTTCAAAACTTTCAGACAGCTGCAGATTGGTACCAAAAATCAGCAAGCCAAGGCAATACGGTTGGGCAAATATCATTAGGTGCGATGTTAAGAGATGGGAAAGGTATTGAAAAGAATTCAGTACGTGCCGCTCAGTTATTCAAACTTGCGGCTGACCAAGGAAATGCGACTGCTGCCTATTGTCTTGCACAGCTGTATGAATCCGGCGATGGCGTCCCTAAGGATAAGGAAGCGGCGAAGCAGTGGTACAGTGTAGCTGCTGAATCAGGTGATAGTAATGCTGCTGGTGAGTTCGATAGATTGAATAAAACCACAGGCCAAAAAATTCTAGAGGCTGTTGGTACTACATTGGCTGTGACAGGGGTAGTGGCGGCCGGTGTAACTGGGGTGATGTTGGGAGAACCTCATATACAGGCAATAAACGCCACTATCGGTGAAAAATATGAAATTGAATCATATAAATTGGATCTGATTGGGAAAAATCACTATACAGGTTATGTGTTTGCAACGAAAAAAGGGTTGCTCTGGGGTACTAGAGGATATTTTAGGGTGGATGCCTCGAGTGATTCCGGGATGTATCTGACTTGGAATGTTTGGCTCAGTGGATTTATCACCAATTTTGATTCTCTTGAGTAAATGCTTTATTCTTTGGCTGTTTTTAAGAATCAGTGACTACGACACTCTGTGTCACACTTGATGCAGTACACTGTCATCAGGAGGCAGCCAATATGCCACAGATGACAGCA
>SABC01000002.1 GCA_009929175.1 Bacteroidia bacterium
CCGATGCGGTAGCCGCTGCTCTTGATCAGGTCGTCGTCGCGCCCCACGTACCACAGATAGCCGTCTTCGTCCTGCCACGCCACGTCGCCCGTGTGGTAGACCCCGCCGCGCAGGCAGCGCGCGTTCCCGTCCGGATCGCGGTGATAGCCCAAAAACATTCCCAATAATCCGAAGAACTGAGCGTTGTTAAGATTTCTTCGCTAAAAATATTGCACGACGTCCGGAATCCTGAATGGCTCAATTTAGATAAATAAAGTATTAACAGTTTTTTACTATTAATAATTAACCATAACTTGTTGATATATAGTTATTGTTTACATGTTATTAACCTAGTTTTTCTAGTTTTTTATTGCAACTTTTTTACATAATGAGTGTTTATGGTTTATATTGATAAACAGCTATTATGAAACGACTAATAATTGCCATAACCGCACTGCTCTGTTCTGCAGGAAGTTATATTTACGGGCAAACACCTGTAACCCCACCCGCCGATTTCTATTCCCTCTCTTTCAAAACTATAACCGGGGAGGAATTTAAGTTTGACCAATTGAAAGGAAAAAAGGTCCTGATTGTGAATACAGCTTCTAAATGCGGATATACCCCCCAGTTTGAGCAACTGGAAGAGCTTCACAAAACATATGGAGACAAACTGGTGATTCTTGGGTTTCCATCAAATGATTTTGGAGCACAGGATCCGGGTTCCAACGAAGATATCAAGTCTTTTTGCGAAGAGAACTATGGAGTAACATTTAAGATGATGGATAAGTCATCTGTCAAAGGTGCAGACAAGAATAAGGTATATCAATGGTTAAGCAGCCCGGCAAAAAACGGATGGAACAAAACGGAGCCTTCATGGAATTTTGGCAAGTATATAATTGACGAAAAGGGAAGGCTGGTAGCCTTTTTTCCATCGAAAGTAAAGCCTACGGACAAGGAAATAACAGACAAAATTAAATAATCAACCTTTTTTGCTAATTTTGCAGGCTGATTTTAAAAATGAAACAACAAAAAGAGTTTTATGGAGGGAAGTTATAATTACCGGTTTCCCAGACCGGCAGTGACCACTGATTGTGTGATATTTGGATTTGATGGGAATAAAATCAAAGTTCTTTTGATAACAAGAGAAAATGAACCTTTCAAAGGAAAGCTGGCGTTGCCCGGTGGTTTCCTTGAGATGGAAGAGACCCTGGAGGCTTGTGCACTCCGAGAACTTAAAGAGGAGACCGGTGTTACCGAGGTCAGGCTACGCGAAGCCGGAACTCTCTCCGGAATTGACAGGGACCCAAGAACCAGAGTTATTTCGATTGTGTTTTACAGTTTGCTGAATTCCGACAGGATGTATTCTGGAGACATTATTGCTCAAAGTGATGCAAAAGAGATATCATGGGTAGAGCTGGACGAGCTTTTATCGGGAGACAGATTGGCATTCGACCATAAGAAAGCTGTTCAAATGGCATTTGCAAACCTGGCAGGCAGGCTAAACAAAGAGCCGGTTGCCTTTGAATTGTTGAATGATGTCTTTACTATTAAGGAGTTGCAACGTGTATACGAGCTACTTCTAAACAGGTCGTTTGACAGGGCAAATTTCCACAAGAAAATGGTCGGGGATCCTACGGCCAAAGGTAAGGTAAAGAAAAATGGCAGGAAGAAAAACACAGGCATCTTGACCGATACCGGAGAAGTTATGAAAGATACAAAGCATAAACCAGCCAAGTATTACATTTTTGATTTGCAAAAATACAATGAACTGATGGAGAAAGAAGATTTCAATTTTGGCTTCTAAAGTTTATATTGAGACTTAAAGTTAGCGGGAAAGGAATTTCTCGCTAATTTTTTTGCTGTAACTTTTAGAGACCTGTATATCTTTTACAAGTTCATTGTCTAGTTCCATGAAAAGACCCTCTTTTTCCCTCCGGACTACTTTGACCCTTTCCAGGTTTACTAAATAACTCCTGTGGCACCTGACAACATTTGTATCTGCCAGGTGGTTCTCTATTGTCTTAAGACGGTTTCTGAGCAGGTATTTTTTTAGTTTTCCATGGTTTTCATAATAAATAGTCACATAGTTGTCTGCAGATTCTATATACAGGAGATCTTTGCTGTGAACCGAAATACGCATTACATCCTTTTCGTCTCTGAATGCAATAATTCCAAAAGTAGAGGCCTCTCCTTCGCCCGAAATTATCCTTTCCAGCCTCATGGAGCTCTCTTTCCATCCAAAATAGAACCATAGTACTGTATAGGGTAGAAGTATGACCAGGGTTGTATTCACAAAGGAAGACTCAAATATATCAATTGCATCTCTTTCTTTGTTTACAGATAGGGTGTATAACGTATAGAACAGGGACATGCACAAAATTTCTGTAAATACCCATAAAGCATATTTTGTGTACGATATTGAATGATGTTTTCCGTAAAAGTACATCACCAGCCTGCTGATTATTACCACCAGAACCCCTGTGAGGATAATGAGTGAAGAGTAGGCAAAAAAGAGGAATTCCGAAACAGGATACCAGCTGGAGGAGCTGAATGGTTTGTATATGTTGATGAATACAAGTGCAAACAGGGCTGTAAAAACAACCAGTTTCACACTATTCCTTTTTTCGCTGATATATTCCGGTATATTCATTTCTATTGCAAAATTAACTATTATTTTACCACGTATTACTATCGTCCACCCCTTATTGAGTAATTTGGTCCCATAACCGGGGAGACTAACCCATTTTTTTTTGCTTGTTACCGGACATTCTTTCCTTTGAAATAAAAATGGTCCAAAAAACAATCATATCATTCGAGGAAAAGTTGGGAAGCAACGAAATATCCCTTTTAAGGGAGAGGCTTATTTCGGATAATTCCGGAACAGGAGGGGATTCAGTAATAAAGGAAAACCGCATGGTAAACCTTAAGGTAACCATGCCTGGCAACCATTCCGATGGTAGAAGCTACCGCTCTGCTATTTTGATGTTCCACGGTCTAAATGAAAGAAGTTGGCAAAAATATGAACCGTGGGCCGAGTACCTGTCTCTGTACACAGATGTCCCGGTTGTTCTTTTCCCAATTTCTTTCCATATAGACCGTTCTCCGCGTGACTGGAGTGATCCCAGGAAAATGCAACCATTGGTAAGGGAAGAGATTGAGAAGAATATATTTGCAGGTAATGTAAATGAGAATTTGACATTCGCAAATTATGCACTCAGCTCCCGGATAAAAAGGAATCCTGTCAGGTTTTACATTGCCGGGAGGGAAACTATATACAACGTATGTCAGTTTATGTCGGATGTGGCCAATGGTGTTTATCCTCTCTTTGACAAGGAGTGCATGTTCAATATTTTCTCATATTCCATTGGTTCATTGCTTTCACAAGTGCTTCTAATGTCAAATCCCGGCGGTTTTTTCAAACAGAGCAGGTTGTTCATGTTTTGCGGAGGCTCCCTTTTTGCACAGATGAACGGAAACTCGAGGATGATCATGGACAAAATTTCATTCGAACGGTTACACCAGTTTTACAGGAATGATTTTTTAAAATTATACAACTGTGGATTATTGGGCGAAGATATTGTTCCGGAGGCTTTTGTTGCTCACATAGAGAAAAGTGTCTTAAAAAGCAAGAGGGATAAATTTTACAAGGAAAACCACGACAGGATAAGGGTTGTTGCCCTCACCGGTGATAAAGTTATTCCGGCCGACGGTATCAGGGCTGCCCTCGGACCTTCCTGGAAAAGCTTGTTGAAGGAGATTGACTTCCCTTTCGGGTATTCACACGAAATCCCCTTTCCACAGGACGGGAAAGGGGATCGTAACCAAATAACAAGGTCTTTCCGGAAGGTTTTTTCCAGTGCAGCCAGGTTTTTAAAACATTAGCAATGAACGAGGATCAAGGTTGTCCCTTTCAATATCTTTGAAGTAATTGACTGTTCCTACCTTGAGTTCCACAGTGGAAGCATCGTCGCACAATATGATTCCTTTACGGTGCATCTGTAGCACACTGATGGTCCACATGTGGTTCACACTGCCTTCAATTGCGTGGTGCAGGGCACGAGCTTTGTGATGCCCGTTCACAAGTATCATAACCTCTTCGGAGTCCATTATGGTTCCGATACCTACTGTAAGTGCAGTTTTGGGCACCTGTGAAATATCATTGTTAAAGAACCTGGAGTTGGCAATTATTGTATCGGTGGTAAGGCTTTTTACACGGGTCCTGGAAGAGAGTGAGGAGCCCGGTTCGTTAAATGCAATATGACCGTCGGGACCTATACCTCCAATAAACAGGTTGACTCCGCCATACTCCTTCATTTTGTTTTCGTAGCTTTCACATTCAAGATCCAGGTCATGAGCATTGCCGTCGGGGATGTTTGCATTTTCCCTTTTTATGTCTATATGTTGGAAAAAATTCTCCCACATAAAGCTAAAGTATGATTGAGGGTGCTCTTTAGGAATTCCGATGTATTCATCCATATTGAATGTTACCACGTTTTCGAATGATACCAGGCCTTCCCGGTAATACCGGATAAGTTCCTTATAGGTTCCGTAGGGAGTAGACCCGGTCGGGAGACCAAGCACGAAAGGCTTGTCGGGTGTAGGTGCGAATTCTTTGATCCTCTTTACAACGTAAGCAGCTGCCCATTGGGAAATTTGTTCGTAGGAATTCTGGATAATAAGTCTCATAAATTGGATTTTAAGTATTTCAAATTGTTTTTAGAAACTCCCTTGCGTTTGCAATGGCCGCAGAAGTAAGTTCCGAACCGCTCAACATCCTGGCGATTTCCTTAACCCTGCTTTCGTTTTCTATTTTCGTGATTTTTGTAGCAATGGCTCCTCCTTGCCCCTCTTCTTTATAAACCAGCAGATGACAATTCCCTTTGGATGCAATCTGTGGAAGGTGGGTGATTGCAAAGAGCTGGATGTTCCGGGACAATTCGCCAATGAGGTTTCCCATCTTGTCGGCTATGCTCCCCGATACCCCGCTGTCAATTTCGTCAAATATCATTGTAGGCATTTGTGTTCCCCTTGCCATAACGGACTTGAGACACAACATGATCCTGGAAAGTTCCCCTCCGGATGCAATCCTGGAAATCTCTTTTGGGGTAATATCCTTGTTGGCACTGAAAAGGAACTCAATGCTCTCCTTGCCATTTTCGTTGTAATCCCTATTTTCCTTTACTACTGCCTGGAACTTGGCATACGGCATCTCCAGCTCCCTGATTTTACTTTGAATCTCCAGTGAAAATGAGTCAGATGCTTCTTTTCTGGAAAGGGTTAACTCCCTTGCTTTTTCTTCCATTTTGTCCCGGGTTGTCTCTATTTCCTTTTCCAACTCTTCTATTTTCACCTTGTAATCGTTGCTCAATGTCAGTTTGGATGAATACTCTTCCATAACATCCAAAAGCTCTTCGATACTCTTGACCCTGTATTTTTTATAAAAGTCGTAAATGGTGGACAGCCGTTCTTCGACAATTGAAAGCCTGGCAGGATCGGAGTTGATCTTTGAGAGCAGTTCCATATTTTCCCTCTCCAGCTCCCTGATTTCTATTCTGCAGCTTTCCATCCTGCCCGAAAGTGTAGAAGCCACATCCAATGATGGTGAAACCTTCTCGTAAGCAGATGTGATCTCTTTCAATAACTGTACAATGGATGTATCTGCGGGGTTTAGCAGTTCATTTACTGCCAGAAGGGAATTCTTAATATCCTCTGCATTGGCCAGCAACTTTTGTTCATTTTCCAGCTCGGATTCCTCCCCCGGGTATAATGCAGATTCCTTGAGTTGTTCGTACTGGAATTTATTGTATTCGTAATCCTTCTCCTCTGCAGCAAGCAACTCCTGTAGTCCGGCAAGTTTTTCCCGGAGTTCCATGTTTTTTTTGTAGAATGACTGGTATTGTTCCCTGACTGATTTGTTTTGGGCGTACGAATCCATGACCATCATCCTGAAGTTGCTGTTGCCAATGAGCAAATGTTCGTGTTGGGCATGGATATCGATTATTTTTTCTGAAATATCCTTGAGAAATTTGTTACTAACGGGCTCATCGTTCACAAAGGAGCGGGTTCTTCCGCCGGGTGAAACGACCCTTCGAATAAGAAGTTCTTCGGAGGGTTCCATTGAATTTTCTGCAAAAAGAGTTGCTATCCCGGGGTCGCTCTTTAATGTGAAAAGTGCTTCGACCACACAGTTCCTGGTGTTGTCTTTTAATATTTCCTTATCGGCCCTGCCACCCAAAAGTAGGGAAATAGCTCCCAATAGTATTGATTTACCGGCTCCTGTCTCTCCTGTAATAATAACAAGGCCTTCCGGAAAATCAATCTCCAGGCTCTCGATAAGAGCATAATTTGATATGGAAAGGGATTTGAGCATCAGATCAGGTTTTCTACAAATTCTACTATATCAATTGCTGCTTCTTCCTTGGATTTCAATGGGAAGGATATTGTTTTGTCTCCTTTCCCAATAATTGTGATTTTATTTGTATCGTGGGCAAAACCGGCTCCTTTGTCATTCAGGGAGTTTAATACTATCGCATCCAGGTTCTTGCTTTTGAGTTTGATTTTTGCGTTATACTCTTCGTCGTTGGTCTCCAGCGCAAAACCAATATGGAGAGACCCTTTTCTCTTGCACTTTCCTAGTGTGGCTGCAATGTCTGCGGTAGGGACCAGGGATAGGTTGAGTTGCTCCCCTTTGCGTTTGAGTTTTGTCCCGCGTGATACTCCTGGAGTAAAATCCGAAACAGCTGCGCAAAGAACCAGAATGTCGGCACCAATCTCATATTGCTGTTGTGTAGCTTCGAGCATCTGGGCTGCACTCTTGACATTTATTACGTTGATCCCTTCTGGAACCGGGATGTTGACAGGGCCACTTACAACAGTGACCCGGGCACCTCGCGAAGCAAATGCCTTGGCTAATGCATAGCCCATTTTGCCCGTGGAGTAGTTTGAGATATACCGTACAGGATCTATCTGTTCTACTGTAGGACCAGCAGTCAATAGCACATTTTTCCCTTTGAGTGGTTGGTCCTGGATTTTCCCTAACAATAACCTTACAGATTCAAGGATGGCTTCGGGCTCGGCCATCCTCCCTTTACCTTCGAGACCGCTGGCCAGTTCTCCTGATTCAGGTTCAATGATTGTTGCCCCGCGACTTTGCAAGATTTCGATGTTTTTGGTGGTAGCCGGGTGCAGGTACATGTCAAGGTCCATAGCTGGTGATATTGCTACCGGAGACCTGGCACTCAAATATGTTGTAAGCAAAAGATTGTCGGCAACTCCGGTGGCCATTTTGGCCATTGTGTTTGCAGATGCTGGTGCAATAAGGAAAAGATCAGCCCATAATCCCAAGGAAACATGGCTGTTCCAGTCTCCGTTTTCGGGATTGTAAAACTCCACTAGAATCGGGTTTTTTGATAGTGTAGCCATGGTGAGCGGGGTGATGAATTGTTTGGCCATTTCGGTCATGACAACCTTGACTTCGGCCCCCTCTTTGACCAATAAACGTACAAGCATAGCAGCCTTGTATGCTGCTATACTTCCTGTTACCCCGAGCAATATGTGCTTTCCTTTGAGCATCAGCCCTCTATCTTTCTTACCTGTATCTTGTTGGTTTCGAATTCCTCCAATGCAATCAATGTTGCTTTGGGTAATTTTTCATAATATTTTGAGATCTCTATTTGCTCCCTGTTTTCGAAAGTCTCCTCCAGGGTATCTGCAAAAGTAGAGAACTCTTCCAGTTTTTGCTTAAGCTCTTGCTTAAGCTCGGCAGCAATCTGGTTGGCCCTCTTGGCAATTATTATGGTTGATTCATAAATGTTGCCGGTGGGTTCGGCCAGTTTGGACAGGTCCCTGGTAATTGTGTTGTTGGGTACGTTTTTGCTGATTTCCATATTGGTTTTTTTATTTTTTTAAATATTGCTGTGCCTGCTCAAACATCTTGTCGAGCTCCTTGCGGTATGACGATTCGGGATATTCGCTTACAAAGTTGTAGTATTCGTCCACAAGGGAGAGGAATCTTTCACGTTGCTTTTCCTTTATGCTGTTAGTTGCGTATTGGTAGTTAGATGCAACTATGTAATAAAGGACCTCTTCCCGGTATTGGTTTTCGGAGTTCTCCTTGAGAACGTTTTTAAGGGCATATGCTGCAGCTTTGTAATCCTCTATTGTGTAATATAGTTTGGCAGATTCAAAGCTCTTTTTGTCAAGTCTCTCCTGCAGGTCAACCAGCATATCCCTCATCCTTTTGAGATAATTGCTTTCGGGATATTCGTAGAGGAATACATTGATCGCCGACATGGCTTTGTAGGTTGGGTTCTGATCCAGTTCATAACGGTAGGTGGAGCCATACATACACTCAATACGCAAATATTTTGCCTCTTCGGTAAACGGGCTTCTTGGGAAAACACTCAAAAACTGGTCAAAGTTGGCCTCTGCTATTGTGTAGTCCCCAAATTTGTAGTTGCTGAGTCCCAGGTAGAATTGGACTGTGTCATCCCTGTTGGTCCCTCTAACCGAAAGCAAAAGCCTGTCAAATAAATCGGCAGCCTTTAAATATTTACCGTCATTGAAGTACTTGAATGCTCCCTTGTAAATTTCATCCACATCGTTGGACTGGACCAGCGCATCAAACTGCGACTTACATGAAGCGGTTGAAAATGCCAAAACAAGGCTGAAAATTGCGATCTTGATATATTTCATCTTTCTATTTGTTTTCTGCTAGGAATCTTTCGGCATCCAATGCGGCCATGCAACCCGATCCGGCTGCTGTTACAGCCTGCCTGTACCAAGGGTCCTGTACATCACCGGCAGCAAAAACACCGGGGATGTTGGTTCTACTGCTCTTGCCTTCGGTTATGATATACCCTTCGGTGTTGGTTTTAACCCATTCACTGAAAAGTTCCGAGTTAGGATGGTGGCCGATAGCAAGGAAAAAGCCGTGGACGTCGATTCTTTTTTCGCTACCGTCTTTGTGAGCAAGAATCGCACCATTCACACCTCCCATGGGAGTCCCTACTATCTCTTTTGTGTTGCAGTTCCATAGGATCTCAATGTTGGGGGTGTTCTTAACCCTTTCCTGCATTGCCTTGGATGCACGTAGTTCGTCCCTGCGGACAATCATGTATACTTTGTTGCAGAGACCGGAGAGGTAAGATGCCTCTTCGCATGCTGTATCTCCTCCTCCCACAACTGCTACATCCTTGCCTTTGTAAAAGAATCCGTCGCAGGTTGCACAAGCCGATACTCCCTGACCTTTGAATTTCTCTTCGGAATCAAGTCCAAGATATTTTGCGGTGGCTCCGGTTGCTATTATCAGGGTCTCGGCAAGTATCTCTTTTTCTTCGTCAATTGTTATTCTGAATGGTCTGCTGGACAGGTCAGCTTTGGTTGCAAGACCAAACCGGATGTCAGTGCCAAAACGGGATGCCTGTTCTTTGAGCTGGTCCATCATCTCTTGTCCGGTTATACCGTTTGGGTATCCGGGAAAGTTTTCAATTTCGGTAGTTGTGGTGAGCTGTCCACCAGGTTGAATTCCTTCGTAAAGTACCGGTGACATGTTGGCACGTGCTGCATAAATAGCTGCAGTATAACCGGCGGGTCCACTGCCGAGAATCAGGCATTTTAGCTTTTCTGTTTCCATATAGGTTTTAAAATGATTTTATTTTAATTTGAATTCTAATTCTAACGGGCTTCAAACGGCAAAGTTAACATTTTTTTTCTTATAGCCGTTTCGAGCCTCAATTCCCATACCAGCAAAAAGGAGAGGGCCCATCTTACTGCAAGCATCCACCAGATAATTGCACCTACGGAAGCCACTAAAAGCACATCTTCCAGGTTGCTGTGGGAAATGCCGATGTGATGGTTCAAAAGGTCTACGTCCTGGCGCGTGATTTTACCGCTTTCGGTTTCATCGATCATTACTGCAGCACCGTAAGCCAGTCCAAGCGTGTTGGCAACAATCCACAGGAAAGAGGTTTTGGCCGGTAATCCGAATATGGCCAATACAGGACGTAAGATATTTGACAGCCATTTAATTACTCCAAACTCTGCCAGCAACCTTTGTACTATGGAGAGCGAAAATATCAAAATGGTCATCATTACAATCAACTTCAATGTTTTGAAAAACCAAGCCTGTAGCATCTCTGCCAGGGTCAACTGTACTTCGATGGGTGCAATATTCACGCTTTCTGCTGCTTCGGGCATTATGATGTTCATGGCGAATCCGGCAGCAAAAGCACTCAGTGTGCGAACTGCAACCATCCTGATTGCTGAGGAGCCGGTCTTTTTTTGTACGGCAGTTTCGGTAATCATATTATGGGCACAAAGAATCATGGTTGCCAGAATGGTTACAGACCTTACATCCATGCTAAGTGTAGATATGACTGCAATTGCCGAATAGACGTTTACAAAATAACCCGATACAAATGCAAGTGCTGCTTCTCCGGGGAGTCCCATAAGGTTGAACAGCGGATTGAGAAACCTTGAAATATGGGGCAGGATTCCAAAATATTCCAAAAAAAGGACCCCCAGGGTTACAAGTGTGGTTATACGAATAAGCCAAAGACAGGTTTTAAGTGTCTTTGGCATAATCTCTTTAATTGAGCCAAGGGCTCTATCCAATGCAGATTTTTTCATAAATAAAAATAATCTGCAAAGATAGTCTTAATTGTGACTGTTAATAATTATTTTTCTTTGGCTCAAAGTATTCTTTTGGGTGTTGGCAGGCAGGACAATTTTCCAGAGCTTTTTTCCCTTTGTGGACATAACCGCAGTTACGGCATTGCCATTCGATTTCTTCTTCCCTTTCAAATACTTTTTCGGCCTCTACCCTTGCAAGCAAAGTCCTGTAGCGGGCTTCGTGTTCGGCCTCTACCTTTGCAATCATCTTGAAAGCAGTTGCAACCTGAGGGAAACCCTCTTCCTTGGCAATCTCGGCAAATTCGGGGTAAAGTTCGGTCCACTCTTCGTTTTCTCCTGCAGCGGCAGCTGCCAGGTTTTCGGCTGTGGTTCCTATGATCCCGGCGGGATATGAAGCGGTAATTTCCACCATACCACCTTCGAGAAACTTGAAGAAGCGTTTTGCATGCTCCTTCTCCTGCTCTGCAGTCTCTTCAAAAACTGCGGCAATTTGCTGGTATCCCTCCTTACGTGCGATTGATGCAAAATAAACGTATCGGCTGCGTGCTTGTGACTCTCCTGCAAATGCTTTAAGCAGATTTTGTTCTGTTCTGGTGCCTTTAATACTCTTTTCCATAAAAATTTTATTTTGTGGTTAGTTTGGTGACAAATTTAATCAAAATTTCGGTCATGGCGAATCCATTCTGCCTATATTTGTGTCGAACTTAACACGTGGTCATGAAGAATACACAAGAAAAACTTTCACAATTCCGCAATTACATGGCGGGGGCAGGATTTGATGCCTTTGTAATACCATCCAATGATCCTCATTTCGGAGAATATGTACAGGATTATTATAAATGCAGGGAGTGGCTCTCCGGGTTTTCGGGGTCGGCAGGTACCCTTGTTGTAACCCTATTCCAAGCAGCATTGTGGACAGATTCCCGTTATTTTCTGCAGGCGGCAAGGGAACTGGATGGATCGGGTATTGAACTGATGAAAATGAAGGAGTCAGGAACCCCGACGATACCTGAATGGCTTTTATCTGTGCTCCAACCCGGATCAATCGTAGGTGCTGACGAATCACTGATTCCTGTATCGGAATACAATGGATTGGTAGACAGTATAAGCCCGCTGGTACTTACTCTTACTGGTGATCCCTTTTCTGTTGTATGGACAGACAGACCTCCCATTTTCTCTTCCTTGGCACGAACTGTAAACTATAATGTCAGTGGAGAGGCCTCTGCCTCAAAATTAAACAGGGCATGTGAAACGTTGGGGCTTGACGGAGATTTTTACTACCTGCTCTCTTCTTGTGACGATATTTCATGGTTATGCAACCTGAGGGGAGCCGATGTACCTTACAATCCATTGTTATATTCATACCTGCTTTTTGGCAGGGGTAAAGCCGAACTTTTTGTCTCCGGAAACAGCGCTGACAGTACGGTACAAGAGACTCTTTCATGGGAGGGTATAAGCATCAGGGAGTACAGCCAGATAAACTCTTATCTGAAAAACCTTGACCCTGCTGTGCCGGTGGTGATGCCTTATGGCAAAACCTCTATGAGAATGTTTAACTCCCTTAAAATAAACAGAGGTGCCGCGAACATCATGGATGACACAACTCCGGGAGGTGTTGCAGGATCTTTGAAAGCTGTTAAGAATCCAATAGAAATTGATGGGTTCCGCAAAGCAATGGTCAACGATGGAGTCGCCTGGGTAAGGTTCATTATGGAACTGGAAAAGAGGTTGGCAAACACCAGTGCCCGACCTTGCGAACATGAGTTGAGTGAGTTATTGATCAAAAAAAGGTCGGAGAATCCCGACTATCTGGGGGAAAGTTTTGCCCCGATAGTTGCTTTTGGTCCAAACGGGGCACAACCGCATTATAGTCCATCTTCGGCAAACCCTTGTATGCTCGGACTCAGAGGGTTCTTGCTGATAGATACCGGGGCACATTATCCATACGGGACCACGGATACCACCAGGACCTTTTTCCTGGGAGAGCCAAACAGGGAGGAGTGCCTCGATTACACGGCGGTCCTCAAGGGAATGATCTCCCTCTCCATGGTACTTTTCCCTCCCGGTACAAGAGGAGCATCCTTGGATATCCTTGCCAGGGGGGAGGTGTACAAACGGGGAAAAAGGTATATGCATGGCACCGGACATGGTGTGGGCCATAATTTATGTGTACATGAAGGACCCCAGAGCATAAGGATGGAGGAGAATCCGGTTACGTTCAGGTTGGGTATGGTTACTTCAAACGAGCCTGCAATATACCAGGAGGGAGAATACGGTATACGTATCGAAAACCTTTTATGTTGCGGCTTATCCGATAATGTCGCCGGCTTTTACTGTTTCGAGACCCTGACTTTGATTCCTGTAGATACAAAAGCTGTGGATGTTGCTTTTTTGGGAGAGGAGTGTACCAAATGGCTCAATGGGTACCATAGGCGGGTTTATGAAACATTGGCGCCACAATTGAACCATGAAGAGAAAGTATGGCTATCGGAAAAAACCTCTGAAATCAGCGGTTGAGTAATCTGATCGGTATATTACTCTTCTTACGGCAGTATTAACAAAACCTTCTCCTTCTGATTCCCGGATAAAGTTATAGTCGGACTGTAGCATCTCTCTTTTGTAAACGGATGCATTTTCCAGGAAAGCACTTCCGTTGTCCCACATGTTTACCAGAAAGTAAGCTGCAATATCGTATGCCTGGAATGCATAGGGTGATGGTTCGGAAAGGAACAGGGCCCGGTATTTGGACAGGAACTCCTTTATGTTTTCCCGATTGTAATCCAGATAATATTGCATCGATATGTTCAGGTTCATCTGGTGGTAGTAATTGATGTCAACACTTTCGTAGGACCTCCACCTGGGAGTCCCATATACTGTTATTTCGTAATTACTCCTGGTTTTCAACAGGTTGAGGTTCCTTAAAACATCAGAAACAAATGCCTCCGAATTGGATGCCACAACAACATGGTTGACAGCGCCTTTCGTTAATCTTGCTTCTATTGAAGGCAATATTGACCTTCCCTTGAGTATGTTGTATGAAACCTGTTTATACCTGATGTTTGCCGAATTTAGGATATCCATTGTTACTCCGGCTATTTCATCGGTTCCGTTTTCGATCTCTTCATAAATCAATGTAACATCCGACATAATGTTAAGTGCAGATAAAATACCCCTTTGCTGATATGCAACCGGGGTGCTCACCTGGAAAAACCTATCGTAATTTTTTGCAAGATAACCGCTTCCCGGATCCATTGGGGAAACCACATAAATCCCTTTGGTGGAGGCGTACTGGACGACAGATTCGAGTTCTTCCCTGTAAACAGGTCCAAAAAGAATGTCTGCATTATCCAGCCTGCCGCTGGAAATGATTGATTCGACATCTGTTTGTTCGGTATCAATTACCTCAACTTCCAGCTTGATATCCGGGTTGGAATCTTTAATATCGTTGAGCGCCAACAGGAAACCCTGATAGAATTCAATAAAATTGTTTGTGCCGGACGATTCCGAGACCTCTTGCGTTACTCCGTTTGCTTGTAGCGGAAGCAACAGCTTTGCCTTGATTGTAGGATAAAATCTTGATTTCAAGCGGATCTCTTCTTTAAGAGATTCGGTTTCTTTTTCCTTGGCTTCAATCAGCTTTGGCTCTGTTACGGCTGCAGCTCCGTCAGTGACTACGTTGAGAGGCAGTGATTGTCCGGGGTGCGGAATCAAAAGCTTTTGCCGGACTTCAATGCTGTTTCCCTGAAGTTTGTTAAATACGGCAATTTCTTGCTCGCTGACACCGTATTTTTTGGCAATCGAAGGGAGGGTTTCGTACCACCTTACAATATGCTCGGCTTGAATTTGTTCAGGTTTTTCATGAGACAGGACTTCTTCGGGGATAGAGGTGGAAGGAATGCTCCCTTCTACCCTGATGTAAATGACTTGTCCCTCTTTCAGACCCGATGTGATTGACGGATTGTCTTTGATGATAGCTTCGGATGCAACTCCGTAAGAGCGGGCAATTGAGAAAAGGGTTTGTTTTTTCTCAACCCTGTGGAGATAAAAGAGTTCTCCCTTCAAGTTTATCTTTTCGGCAGAGATCTCTACTTTTGGGGGTACGTATTGAGCCAAACATCCCTGGTTGAGAAAGAGCAACAGGACCAAAAGGATTAAATTGTGAATTCTCATAATCTTGCAAGCATGTTTCTTACGTTGGCATCGATTCTTTCAAAGATATCGTTCCCGTAGGATGCCTTTTCGAAGTGTGTTCCGGTTATTTTTTCATAAAGTTCTATATACCTTTCCGATATTGAGTTCACTACATCCAATGTCATATCAGGGACTTGCTCCCCCTCTCTTCCCTGGAACCCGTTTTGCATAAGCCACTCCCTTACAAACTCCTTTGAAAGTTGTCTTTGGGGCTCTCCCTTCTCGAAAAGAGAGTCGTAACTGTCAGCATAAAAGTACCGGGAAGAATCGGGTGTGTGGATTTCGTCTATCAGGAAAATCTGATCGCCGATTTTTCCAAATTCATATTTTGTATCTACCAGTATAAGACCTCTTTCGGCTGCCATCTGAGATCCTCTCTCAAATAAAGCAAGGGAATACTCTTCCAGTTTAATGTAATCCGATTCGCTTACCAGGCCGCGGGAAATAATCTCTTCCCTTGAGATATCCTGGTCATGCTCACCTATCTCGGCCTTTGTGGTTGGAGTCAGTATTGGCTTGGCAAACTTTTGATGCTCCTTCATTCCGTCAGGAATTCCGACTCCGCAAATCTCGCGGGCACCAGCCTTGTAACTCCTCCATGAGCTGCCAGTAAGGTATGCCCTCACAATCATCTCAACAGGCATGGGAGCACATTTGCGACCTACAGTAACCATTGGGTCCGGAGATGCAATCTTCCAGTTTGGTACAATGTCTGAGGTGCTGTCCAAGAATTTAGATGCAATCTGATTAAGAACCTGCCCTTTGTATGGAATGCCCTTTGGCAAGACCACATCAAAGGCCGATATCCTGTCTGTGGCAATCATTACCAAATAATTGTCATTAATTGAGTATACATCCCTGACCTTGCCTGTGTATTTCCCGCTCTGACCGGGAAAGTCGAAATCTGTTCTGGTTATTGCTTGCATTTCTTTTGTTTCTATAAAGTATTGTAAAAATCAATTAGTTTGTTTGCAAAACTATTCCAAGAGAGTTGCTGTTTATGTTTTTCTATGTTTGCAATGTACTCTTCTTGTCTTCCTTCGGTAAAAAACCTCAAAATTCCATCGGCAACGACAGAACTATCGGGGTAATCCACAACAATTCCCGTGCCCGGCTCTTCAACCGCCTCCTTAAGGCCACCTACATCCGTTGTAAGCAACGGTACTCCAAAATGGTAAGATATTGCACTGATGCCGCTCTGGGTTGCAGTACGGTAAGGAAGGACTGTAAGGTCTGCCGAGGAGAAGAAAAGAGCAACTTCGGTGTCGTCTATATATCTGTTGAATAGTTTTATCCTTGCTTTGGCCGGAGAGGTTTCAATCTGCCTTGAATATTTCTCAAAAGAGCCATATGGTTCGCCAGCTATCACCAGCTGGTAACTATCATCCAGCATAGCAAAGGCATCAATCAGGATATCCAGTCCCTTATAGTCCCTGATCAATCCAAAAAAGAGCAGGTTTTTTTTCCCGGGGTCTATTCCCAACTTGCTTTCTGCCTCTGCACGAGCTGTTTTTTCCCCAAAATGGTCATAAACAGGGTGGGGTATTGTTATATAATGGGCATCTTTTTTAATTTGGAGCAAATCTTTACCGACTGACTCCGACAAAACCACAAAACCATCGCTCCCTCCAAGGAAATATTTGGTGAATGGTTTGTCAATAAACCTTTTTTCATGCGGGACAACGTTGTCTAGTATGGATATTACTTTGGTGCGGGGATTGAGATGACGGGCCACATAGCCCAGGGATGGCCCGAAAAATGACATCCAATATCTCATGATCAAAAGATCCGGTTCCCACTGGCGGATGAGTTTTGCAGAGGAGATGTATGAAAGAGGGTTGATTGTGTCCAGCACAGGAGTACTTTCAATCGGGATGGCTTTATCCTCTTCGGTGACAAATTGGGTTTTTCCCGGGAAGAGGATGCCAGGATACTGCCTTTTGAAATTAAAGGCCTGTACCGTGTGAGAATTGCCCAGCTCCAATGTCAGATTTGCATTGAACTGGGCAATACCTCCGCGATAAGGGTAGAAACAAGATAGTATTGCAATCTTCACCCTTTGAATATTTTAATTTATTTACCAGTCTTTTGCTTGATATATTCGTCGTTCATGCCAGCTACCACTGCATCAGTAATGTCCAAGGCTTTGTCGCCGTACAGGATACTGCCGGGTGTTCCTGTTGTTGTCAGAACCATGGCATATTGCTTTTCGGTGTTCATTTTAGCAATATAGGTGGATAAAGCATCAAAAACCCTGCGGTAAATAACAGCCTCTTCTTCCGACATTTCCAGTTGTTTTTGCTGTACATAGTTTTGGAGTTCCTGATCCCTGGCCTGGAGCTGTTGTTGCTGTGTCTGAGCCTGAAGGTTTGTAATCAGCCCTTTTTGAACCTTGGTCTGGAAATCCTTTATGTCATTTTCCAGTGAGCGGCCTCTTTTTTTAAGGTCTTCTTCAATTGTCTGGGCTTTGTTTGAAAACTCGGAACGCAGGTCGTTGAACATATCGTATTTTTCGATAAGCGAGTCTATTTGGACATAGACAATATCTCCGGCTGCTGCCACTGTTCCTTCCAGATTTGCTTCGGAAGACATAGGTGCGGGACGTGATGTGAAATGTAAAATAAACAGCACTATTACAGCTGCTCCCAAAATGACATTTGAAATAATTGATGCGTTTTTCATCTTTGATTTAATTTAAACTACAAATATAATTAATAATTTTTTAACTGCCTAAGATAGGATTGGATGGTGTTTTCAAGCCCCAGGTAAATGGCGTCACATACCAAAGCGTGTCCAATGGAGACTTCCAGCAATCCAGAGATGTTCTTATGGAAATAGGATAGGTTGTCCAGGTTGAGGTCGTGCCCGGCATTCAGTCCTAACCCGGCCTTAATAGCAGCATCGGCGGCGATAATAAATGGCTGGATACCCCTCTCTTTTTCTCCTTTTTCATAAAGGGCAGCATAGCTCTCGGTGTAAAGCTCCACCCTGTTGCATCCTGTATCGGCTGCATGAAGGATCATTTCCGGATCGGGGTCCACAAAAATAGATGTGCGTATTCCGTTAGAATTGAAAAGTGTACAAATCTCCTTGAGGTATTTCTTGTTGGTTTTTGTATCCCATCCGGAGTTGGAGGTGATTACATCATGGGCATCCGGCACCAATGTGACTTGGGCCGGCCTGTTTTCAAGAACCAGATCAATAAAGGATTTTATAGGATTTCCTTCTATATTGAATTCGGTTGAGAGTAACGGCTTCAGGTCCCTGACATCTTTGTACCTTATATGGCGTTCATCCGGACGTGGGTGAACGGTTATACCCTGGGCCCCGAACCTTTCGCAGTCCATTGCTGCTTTCAGCACATCGGGCAGATTGCCTCCCCTCGCGTTTCGGAGTGTGGCAAATTTGTTTATATTTACGCTTAGTTTTGTCATATCGGATACAAATTTATTTAATTTTGACGATTAAAATAGTTTACCCGTAAAATGAAGATAGCAATTTTTGCACGTGAAGTCAGGGAAATCTGGGCAGAAAGATTTATTTCTATTCTTAATGAATTGAAATCCAGAGGTGCGGATATTGTATACCATAAACCGTTCCATTCAAGATTTTGCAAACAAAACAAAACCACTCTTCCCAAAGGAGATTTTTTTTCCAACCATATTGATTTGCCAGATGAGACAGATATATTCCTTTGCTTCGGGGGTGATGGCACTTTTTTGGAATCCCTTACACTGGTACGGGAAAAAAAAATACCTGTCGGAGGCATAAATTTTGGGAGGCTTGGTTTTCTTACAAGTGCCGGAACTCCAGGTGGTGACGAATGGATTGCCAGGATTTTTGAGGGTAACTTCAATATTGAGAAACGTAGTGTGCTGGCTGTGAACTCCGATATTTTCCCAAAAGGTTTTTGCAAGTATGCACTAAATGAAGTTTCGTTCCAGAGACAGGATCCGTTTATGCTCTCGGTGCATGTAAAAATCAACGGGATGTCATTGCCTCCGTATTGGTCGGATGGATTGGTCCTCTCCAGCCCAACCGGCTCAACTGCATACTCTCTGAGTGTGGGAGGTCCGATAGCAATTCCCGGAGTAAAGGCATTGATCCTTGCTCCAATTGCGCCACACAACCTTAACGTCAGGCCTCTGGTAGTTCCTGATGATGCTGTCATTGAAATATATGTCGAATCCAGGCTCAAAGAGGCTATAATAAGTCTGGACAACCGCTCCATATCAATTCCGGAAAAGGAGCTGTTTACAATTACAAAAGCCGGATTCGAACTACACTACCTCTCATTCTCTGTGGATGGTTTCATTGGAGCGCTAAAAGAGAAACTGATGTGGGGAGAGGATAAAAGAAACTATTAACTGGTTAAATTTCTATTAAGATAATATGGTAAAAATACCTGCACATGTGACCATTATAATGGATGGAAACGGAAGATGGGCAAAAAGGAAGGGTTTGGAGAGGCTGGAGGGACACAAGGCCGGTGTGGAGTCGGTTAAGGCTGCCGTTGAATTTGCTGCCGAAAACAAAATCGGTTACCTGAGTCTGTTTGCATTTTCCGAGGAGAATTGGAACCGTCCGCAAAATGAGATAAACGGATTGATGGAATTGATGATAGATGCCATAATAAGGGAACAGAAAACATTGATGGATAATGCGATCAGGTTTCGTGTGATTGGCGATAAAAGCCGGCTGGGCGAGACCCTCAATTCAAAGATTGACGAAATTGAAGGAATTACTGCTTCAAACAATGGCCTTACCCTTATCATTTTTCTCAGTTACAGCGGTAAGTGGGATATATTACAGGCTGCCGAACGCTATTCAAAGTTGCTGAAGAAGGGATCAATCCAGGATGATGTCCCTTTGACACACGAGCTCATGGACTCGCTTTTAAGTACAACAGGCGTGCCGGATCCCGACTTGCTGATAAGGACCAGCGGAGAGCAGAGGATCAGCAACTACATGTTGTGGCAGTGTGCTTATACCGAATTTTATTTTACCGATGTCCTTTGGCCCGATTTTCGCAAAAATGACTTTAGAAGAGCTCTTGAAACCTATTCCGAGAGGGAAAGGCGGTACGGGAAGACCGGAGATCAGATTAACAAAATCAAATAAAGGGACATTGGATACAAATAAAACTTTATCTTTGCAGTTTTACAGTCTTAAAGTGCAAATGAAATCATTACCGCTTGTTATTTTAGCATTGCTCCTCGCTTCATTCGGAAGAGCCTCGGCACAGGATACAATCCCAAACAGAACTGCCACCGTAGATTACAACACCCCTAAAACATTTGTTGTGGGGGGGGTCTCCGTCACAGGGGTCAAATATTTGGGGGAAGAGCAGATGATTTCCCTTACCGGTCTTACAAAAGGGGATAAAATCGAAATTCCGGGGGATGATCTCTCATCGATAATAAAAAGGATATGGGCGCAACGCTTTTTCTCGGATGTTGCATTTTATATAGATTCCACAGTACAGGATACTGTTTACCTTAATCTTTACCTACAGGAGAGGCCCAGAGTCTCCAGGTGGGAATTCGAAGGAGTCAGGTCAGGGGAGAAGTCAGATCTGAACGACAGGCTCAAACTCAGAAGGGGAGGCGAGCTTTCGGATTACATCATCAGCTCTTCTGTGGATATCATCAAGAAATTTTACAAAGAGAAAGGGTTCACCCAGGCAGAAGTTGAGGTAAAGCAGCAGGACGACACTCTGTTCACTAACACTGTGCAGGTGACTTTTTCCGTCGACCGCAAATCAAGGGTTAAGATCAAGCAGATCAGCTTTGAGGGTAACGACAATATAAAAGATTCAAAACTTGCAGCCTCAATGAAAAAAACCAAGGATATGAGGATTCGCAATTTCTTTAACAGCAAGAAATTCAATGACAAGGAATACGAAAACGATAAAATGCTCCTGCTCCAGAAATACAGCGAACTGGGTTACCGTGATGCAAAAATTGTGAAAGATTCCATCTATTACATCGAAGATGGAAGGCTTGCAATCGATTTCCAGATAGATGAGGGTCAAAGGTATTATTTCCGAAACATCAACTGGACAGGAAATTCAATATATGACGAATCCCAGCTCAACAGTATACTAAGAATTGGCAAAGGCGATATCTACGATGTTGTATCAATGGAAAAGAGACTTTTCGAAGCTGAGGACGGTAATATTTCCAAAATGTACAGGGACCAAGGATACCTTTTCTTTCGGGTTATTCCGGTAGAGACTGCTATTGTAGGGGACTCTGTGGATGTGGAAATGAGAATGTTCGAAGGAAAACCCGCTATATTCAACAGGGTGGTGATCAATGGCAATAATGTTACCAACGAAAAGATTGCACGAAGGGAACTGTATACCCGTCCGGGGTATCTATTCAGCCAGACATACCTTGAAAGATCTCTAAGGGAACTCTCTTCCATGGGGCACTTCGATCCGGAAAAGCTTATGTCTCCAACAGGTTACAGCATAATCCCAAATGAAAATGCCAACACCGTGGATGTTACATATAACGTGGAAGAAAAATCCAACAGCCAGTTTGAGATAGCCGGAGGCTGGGGTGGAAACACTTTTGTAGGTACCCTCGGTATTAGTTTCAATAACTTTTCAATTGGAAAGGTATTTGACAAGAAATCGTGGCGCCCTGTACCACTCGGGGACGGACAGCAGCTATCTTTAAGATTCCAGACCAACGGAACCTACTATACTGCTCTGTCTGCAAGCTTTACTGAGCCATGGCTCTTTGGCAACAAACCCACGTCATTTACTTTCTCGACCTACTACACCCGCCAGACAAACTCCTACTATTTTTACCAGAACACCGATCAGAGCATGGAGGTGTACGGTATAGCGGCAGGTATCGGCACAAGGCTTAAATGGCCTGACAACCAGTTCATACTTTACAACGAAATAAGTGCCCAGACCTATAAACTTACAGACTGGGATTACTATTTTATTTTCAAGGACGGTATCTCCAACAACATCAGCTGGAAACTCCGCCTGCAACGTAACTCAACGGACCAGCCCATCTACCCTCGTTCGGGATCGGATTTCCAGCTGGGTCTGCAGATAACCCCGCCCTATTCACTATTCCGTTCAAAAGATACCGATTACAGCAGCATGACAGATGCAGAGAGATATAAGTGGATCGAGTATCACAAATGGACATTCAAAGGGTCTACTTTCAATAAAATCATAGGAGACCTGGTTTTGATGACAAGGGCCAATTTTGGTTACCTTGGTTTGTACAACAGGGATCTTGGTTACTCTCCATTCGAAGGCTTTATTCTTGGCGGAGACGGTATGTCGGGTTACAACACTTATGGTTCGGAGACAATCGGATTGAGAGGTTATTCCAATAATTCGCTTACTCCGAGGAATAATAATGGTTATGCAGGAAATGTTTACGATAAGTTTACAGTTGAGTTAAGGTATCCTCTGGTCCTCCAGCCGCAATCCACAATCTATGCCCTTGTCTTCCTGGAAGGAGGAAACAGCTGGTCCGACATACGTGACTTCAACCCGTTCTCCATAAAAAGATCTGCAGGATTCGGCGTGAGGGTTTTGCTGCCTATCGTTGGTATGCTCGGGATCGACTGGGGTTACGGATTTGACAACTCCCACGAAGGAGAGAAGGGTGGGAGCAATTTCCACTTTGTTATAGGACAACAGTTTTAATAAATTAATATTACCTGTTATGAAAAAGTTGATTTTTACAGCGATGATCCTGCTATCGATACCGATGGCTGTCGCAGCGCAGACCACAGGCTATGTAAACACAGAGACAATCCTTTCCGAAATGCCTGAATACACTCAGGCCCAGGAGCAACTGGAAAGACTCAAGAAACAATACGAGTTGCAGTTTGAGAATGAACTCAAGGTCATTGAGAATTTGTTCAACCAATATCAATCACAAAAAGCAGGATTGAATGAGGTGCAGAGACAGGCCAGGGAAAATGAGATCATTTCCAAAGAGAGGTCCCTGAAACAGAGGGAGCAGGAAATCTTTGGACAAGAGGGCACATTGGCAACAAGATCCAAAGAGCTGTTGGACCCGATCAAGGAAATTGTGCAGACAGCAATTGACAAGGTGGCAACAGAACGTGGAATGCTGCTTGTCTTTGATGTTGCAACAACACAGGGTGTAATTTTCCGGGATTCCAAAGCAGACCTCACACCTCAGGTAATGAGCCGTCTGGGTCTTATTAAATAAAACCAAATAATAATTATCATATGAAACATTTATCAAAGATTCTTTTAGTTTTTGCCCTGTTTGCCTCGTCAGCGGCAGTTGCCCAGACCATGAAATTCGGTCATATCAATTCCCAGGAAATCATTGCCCTGATGCCCGAAAGGGATAGTGCGCTCGTAGCACTCGAAAGGCATACACAGGACCTGGAGGAGGAGATGCAGGCACTGCAAACCGAGTTCCAGTCAAAGTACAATACTTACGAGCAAAGACAAGCCACATGGACAGCAGCGGTTCTTGAGGCAAAAACCAAGGAACTCCAAGACCTTGACCGCAGGATGCAACAATACCAGCAGACTGCTTCCCAGGAATTGCAGCAATTACAGCAGGCACTTTTCCAGCCTATATTGAAAAAAGCCAATGATGTAATCCAGCAAATCGGGAAAGAGAAGGGTCTTATCTATATTTTTGACACATCTTCGGGTATGATGCCATACATTGACCAAGCGCAAAGCGTTGATGTTTTGCCTCTGGCAAAAGCGGCAATGAACATACCTGCCGATAAAAAACCGATGCAAATGAGTCAACCGGCGAACTAACAATAAATTATTTTTTATAACTTTACTGTCGCTCCGTTATTCCGGGGCGACTTTTTTCTTTATGTATAAACCTGCAAGTACAACACCCGTCGGGATTTTCGACTCCGGAGTCGGAGGGCTTTCAGTTTGGAAGGAGGTTATCAAATTGTTGCCTGGCCACAATATCTTATATTTTGCTGACAGTGCATATTCTCCTTACGGACCAAGACCAGTCCGGGAAGTGATTGAGCGTTGTGAGATGATTTCGGAATTCCTGATTTCCAAAGGTGCAGGAATCATAGTAATAGCATGTAATACTGCCACATCGGCTGCTATTGCTCATTTAAGGGCAAAATATCCTGTTCCTTTCATCGGTATGGAACCTGCCGTGAAACCGGCCGCAACTTTGACCAAAACGGGTGTAATAGGAGTTTTGGCAACAAAAGGCACCTTGAACGGCAGGCTTTACATAAGTACTTTGAATAAGTTTGCATCTGATGTCAGGGTTATTGAGATGGTAGGTACAGGCTTGGTTCCTCTGGTGGAATCGGGGAAAACCGAGGGGGACGAGGTAGACTCCCTGTTGGTAAAGTACATATCGCCAATGGTTGCACAAGGTGCTGATTATATCGTTTTGGGATGTACCCATTATCCGTTTTTACGGAACTCAATTCAACGTATTGCAGGAGAGGGAGTGACACTCATAGACCCCGCTCCGGCAGTTGCAAGGCATTTGTATAAAATTGCAAGGGAGAGACGTTTAATTGACCCTGATTGGAAGGATAACCTGTTAAGTGTAAACATTTACAGGTCGTGTTACAGTAACACGACATTCTACTCATCGGGTGGAACGGATGTATTGAAAAGGCTGGCAAGAGGAGTTATTCCCGAAATTCCCGGTAACTGTTTCGTAAGTGACAGACTAAACTAAACTTAAACTATAAAATAATGGAAACAGATCATTTTTTCTTCCTTGTGCCCTTGGCCTCGGTCGTGGCACTTGGTTTCGCAGCCTACTTCTTTCGTCAGATGATGAGGGAGAGCGAAGGTAGTGACCTTATGAAGGAGATAGCCCTCCATGTCAGGACCGGGGCTATGGCTTACCTGAAGCAGCAGTATAAGGTTGTAATAATTGTTTTTATTGTGCTCAGTTCCTTTTTTGCCTTACTTGCATATGGCTTTGGAGTACAAAACCCTTGGGTTCCGGGAGCTTTCATAACTGGAGGCTTCTTCTCGGGACTGGCCGGTTTCATAGGGATGAAGACAGCCACTTATGCCTCTGCAAGGACAGCCAATGCCTGCAGCCGTTCCCTGAACAGCGGGCTGAGGCTGGCTTTCCGTTCGGGGGCGGTGATGGGGCTTGTGGTTGTTGGTCTTGGATTACTCGATATATCACTATGGTACCTGTTGCTTGACCACTTTGTGGAGTCGGTTTCCCAATCCCAGAAGATGGTTGTCATAACCACCACAATGCTCACATTTGGTATGGGTGCATCAACCCAGGCACTTTTTGCAAGGGTAGGGGGAGGTATCTACACAAAGGCCGCCGATGTCGGGGCTGACTTAGTGGGAAAGGTAGAGGCAAACATCCCTGAGGACGATCCCAGGAATCCGGCTACCATTGCCGATAACGTAGGTGATAATGTAGGTGATGTAGCGGGAATGGGTGCCGATTTATACGAGTCATATTGCGGGGCTATCCTGGCAACTGCAGCGCTGGGGGCCTCTGCTTTTTACATAGATCCAAACATGCAGGTAAAAGCGATTTTTGCTCCTATGTTGATTGCGGCAGCTGGGATTATCCTGTCAATCCTTGGAATATTCATAGTAAGGACCAGGGAAGATGCAGGCATGAAGGATCTGCTCAAGTCCCTCGGCAGGGGGGTTAATATAAGTTCGGCATTTATTGCCGCAACTACCTTTGCAATATTATTCTTGTTAGGTCTTGAGAACTGGCTGGGCATATCATTATCGGTGGTTACAGGATTGGTGGCCGGTATAATAATAGGCCAGTCAACAGAATATTATACATCCCATTCTTACAAACCCACAAGAAGGATATCCGAAAGTGGCCAGACCGGACCTGCCACTGTTATTATACAGGGAGTTGGCCTGGGAATGATATCCACAGCAATACCGGTTGTCACAATTGCTGCAGCAATTATTTTGTCGTTCCTTTTTGCCATTGGATTCGATGTTACGGGAATGACAGAAGCTCACAACCTGAGCATGGGGCTATACGGGATAGGTATAGCTGCCGTAGGAATGCTCTCCACCCTAGGGATAACACTTGCCACCGATGCATATGGCCCTATTGCCGACAATGCCGGGGGCAATGCCCAGATGAGCAAACTGGATCCTGAGGTGAGACGCAGGACAGATGTCCTGGATGCCCTGGGAAATACAACTGCTGCTACCGGTAAAGGTTTTGCGATCGGCTCTGCGGCACTGACGGCCCTTGCTCTTATGGCATCGTACCTGGAGGAGGTAAAGATTGGCCTCAGTCATATAGGAAAAACTACGCTGGAAATCGGTGAAAGAATTGTAAATGTGAGTGAAGCCACCATACCCGATTTTATGGATTATTACCAGGTTACATTAATGAATCCAAAAGTTTTGGTTGGCGTTTTCCTCGGATCTGTTATGTCTTTCCTTTTTTGTGGTCTGACCATGAATGCAGTGGGCAGGGCCGCCCAAAAGATGGTAGAGGAGGTACGCCGCCAGTTCCGTGAAATAGCCGGTATAATGGAAGGTACTGGAAAACCCGATTATGCAAGGTGTGTTGAGATCTCTACAAGAGGTGCCCAGCGGGAAATGTTATTCCCTTCCATACTGGCTATCGTTGTGCCTATCGTAACCGGTGTCGTCTTTGGTGTTGCAGGAGTTATGGGTTTACTTGTCGGTGGTCTGGGCTCGGGCTTTGTACTTGCAGTTTTCATGGCCAACGCAGGAGGAGCATGGGATAATGCCAAAAAATATGTGGAGGACGGTAATTACGGGGGCAAAGGCTCAGAGGCACATAAAGCCACTGTGGTAGGTGATACTGTAGGTGACCCATTCAAGGATACATCGGGTCCCTCTCTCAATATACTGATCAAACTCATGAGTATGGTCTCTATTGTGATGGCTGGACTAACTGTAGCATACAGCATGATGTAGTATGCCGGTATCATGGGTATAAAAAAAGAGGGCACCATTATGAGTGTCCTCTTTTTTTATTGTTTGGAAGTTTACAGACCTAGTTGTTCTTTAAGGAACGACTCCATCTCCTCTTCGCTTACCTTCCTTTTGATGATTTTGCCTTGGGCATCAACAAAAATGTTTTGTGGAATGTATCTGACATAGTACAGTTTTGCAGGGGCACTGTTCCAGTACTGCAGGTCAGAGACCTGTACCCAAGTTAGTTTGTCGTCTTTGATTGCAGATTTCCAAACGTTTTCGTCACTGTCCAAGGATACACCAATGATACCGAAACCATCTTTGTTGTACTTCTTGTAGATTTCAACCAATGTAGGGTTGAAACGACGGCAAGGCCCGCACCAGCCTGCCCAAAAGTCAATCATGGTAACTTTGTGTTGTGTGTAAACGCTTGACAATGAAACCGGGTTCCCGTCAGGGTCATTAAGAGTAAACTCAGGTGCTTGCATACCAGGCTCCAGCCCTTTCAAAGTAGTAACTGCCTCTTTGATGTCGCTCAGGTAGCGGTTGCCTGCAAATTGGGGCAGGGCTTCGTACTGGGCAATCTTAGCTTCCATTTCGGCTACAGGTACATCTTCTACTTTTTGAATCAACTGTGTGATTGTAAAGAAAGAGGTTGGGTTTGCAGCAAAAAAAGCATCATCTGCATCTGCCATCTCTTTTTGGGATTGCTGGTATGTAGCTATGATCTCGTTTTTCCTTTCGGGAGTAGTTGTTTCCTTGTAGAACTCTTTCATGAGAGAGTCAATCTGGAATCTGTCGGCAATCTCCTTTTTAACAAGGTTGTGAGCTTTCAGGAGCTCGTTTGTGGCTCCGCCTGAAATGGTTGCGTTGGTAAAATCACCTTGCTGGGCAACAATTTCGTATTTTTCGTTCTCAAGGAAAAGGACAATCCTGCCCTCCATACCCTCTACAGTAACTGCATATTGCTCAGGAGTGGTAAGCTTTCCAATGAACTCAAACTTGCCGTTGACAAGGTTGGCAGTGTCCTTGATAGGCTCTGTCCTGGAAAAATTGGAAAGGTAAACTTTTGCTTCTTGTACGCCTTCTCCGTCGATTGTACCGGTTATGGTGTACCCGTCATGTTTGGGGGTGCATGCAAACAACACAGCCCCGATTGCGATTAATAGGATTTTTTTCATTTTTTTTGGGTAATTTATTGATATTTATAGGAAATTGATTATTTATTATTGATTGTCGAATTCGTTATTGTTGTTGTACACCGCCGGGGATGCATCTTCGTAGTTGTTTAGAAACCACTCCTTGTACTTCATGTAACCCTCGGCATTTTTTTTGGCTGCAGCTCCGGTCTCTGCAGTCCCCTCCTTTACTTTTTTTGCAGGTATGCCGGCATAAACCCCACTATCGAGTTGAGCTCCTGTCAAAACCACTGCGCCTGCAGCAATTATTGAGTTGTCGGCAATAGTGGCGTTGTCCATAAGTATGGACCCCATGCCAACAAGCACATTGTTGCCTACCTTAGCCCCGTGGACTATGGCGTTGTGACCCACCGAAACATCATTACCTATTTCTACAACCGATTTGCGGTGCAAAGTGTGTAAAACGGCTCCATCCTGGATGTTGACCCTCTCCCCGATACGTATGGGATTCACATCACCCCTAAGGACAGCACCATACCAAATACTGCAATCATCTCCGATCACAACATCACCTATTATTGCAGCGTTTTCGGCAATAAAGCAGTTTTTGCCGATCTTGGGTTCGATTCCGTTTAGTTTTTTGATAATGGCCATTGGTTAAAAATTGATGCAAATATATGAATAATATGATTAGCCTGTAATTTAAAACGTAAAGAATCTGTTTATGTTTAACAGCATGATAGATTATTCCGAAAAGCATCAAGATTTTTGGGAATAAGCAAAAGTAGTCTTATATTTGATAAATTATAAGGGCCGGAGAGTTGTGCTCTTAAGATATTGTATGGATATCAGCCTTTTTGGTGATAATTTAAAATTTAGAGAAAAAAACTTTTTCGGTTGGGAATATTAACTACATTTGTAGATTATTTTTTAAACCAACCAAAGCTCACCCGCTTAACTAAACAAAATTTTATGCAACACAAGGTTATTGACACTAAGGAAGTTGTAATCAGGTTTACAGGGGATTCCGGAGATGGTATGCAGCTCACAGGAACCCTTTTTGCCGACGCATCTGCCCTGTATGGAAACGACATTTCTACATTCCCCGATTTTCCTGCCGAAATCCGCGCTCCTCAGGGCACCGTTGCCGGCGTATCTGGATTTCAGGTAAATATCGGAAGCGGTGAAATCAAAACACCGGGAGATTTCTGTGATGTACTTGTGGCAATGAATCCTGCGGCATTGAAGTCAAATGCCAAATGGGCCAAGCCTACGGCATCAATCATTTTGGACTCCGACTCTTTTGACGAAAAAGGCCTTAAAAAAGCCGGCTTCAAGACAGACGACCCAATCACAGAATTAAACATTCAGGACAGACATATAATATTTGCACCAATTACCTCCCTTACAAAGGAGAGCCTTAAAGACAGCGGTCTGGATCCCAAGGCTATCGTAAGATCCAAAAATATCTTTACCCTCGGGATTTGTTACTATATGTTCAACAGGCCCCTTGATACTACCGAGGAGTATTTGGACAACAAGTTCAGGAAAAAGCCACAGGTAGCAGAAGCCAACAAGAAAGCTTTGCGCGACGGGTTCAATTATGCAGGAAATGTACATGCAATCCCCAACACATACAAAATAGCCCCTGCAAAACAGGAAAAGGGTACATATCGTTATATAAACGGCAATCAGGCAACAGCCTGGGGATTATTGGCCGCTTCGGAAAAGTCCGGGATCCCGCTTTTCTGCGGATCCTATCCTATCACTCCTGCAACCAGCATATTGGAAGAGTTGGCCCTGAGAAAGGACCTCAATGCAAAGACATTGCAATGCGAAGATGAGATAGCGGGCATTTGCACTGCAATCGGAGCTGCATATGCAGGCAACCTTGCTGTAACCACTACATCGGGCCCCGGCCTTTCATTGAAATCGGAGGCCCTCGGCCTTGCCATGATTACAGAGCTTCCATTGGTAGTTGTCGACGTACAGAGAGGAGGTCCCTCTACAGGCATCCCTACAAAAACCGAACAGACGGACCTTAACCAAGCCCTGTATGGCAGGAACGGAGAGTGTCCCATTGCTGTTATTGCCGCGCATTCACCCTCCCATTGTTTTGAAGCAGCTTTTTACTCTGCAAAATATGCTATGGAGCATATGATGCCTGTATTGCTGCTCACTGAGGGGTTTCTCGGGAATGGTTCGGAGCCATGGAAAGTACCATCAATGAAGGACTACCCTGCCATCAACCCACCTTTGATAACTGAGGCCGAGGAGGTTCCTTTTTGGCCATTCAAACGAGATAGTGAAAGGATGGCCAGGAGATGGGCTTTCCCTGGGACAAAAGGTTTGGAACACAGGGTAGGAGGTCTAGAAAAGAACAACGATGGAAGTGTCTCTTCCGATCCTATGGTTCATGAAAGGATGGTTGCCGAAAGGGCCGAGAAGGTAGCCAGGTTGGCAAATTACATCCCGGATCAGTCGGTGATTGGAGAACAAAGCGCTGATGTGCTGGTTGTAGGATGGGGAGGAACTTACGGACATCTTTATACTGCGGTAAAAGAGCTTCACGAAGAGGGTTGCAGCGTCAGCCTCACACATTTTGATTACATATTCCCGTTACCCAAGAATACAGCCCAAATATTTTCAAAATTCAAAAAGATTATTGTCTGTGAACTTAACAGCGGGCAGTTTGCAAACTACCTCAGGACGCAACATCCACAGTTCAGTTATTTGCAGTACAATAAAGTACAGGGACAACCTTTCATTGTGAAAGAGATAGTGGATGCAGTAAAAGCAATACTTTAAACAACCCCCGAAAATTTACAGGATATGAAATATACACCACAAGATTTTAAAAGCAATCAAGAGGTTAAATGGTGTCCGGGTTGCGGAGACCACGCGATTCTGGCAAGTGTACAACGAGCTATGCCCGATGTTTGCGAAGCACTCAACTATACAAGGGAGAGATTTGTTTTTGTTTCCGGTATCGGTTGCTCTTCACGTTTCCCATATTACATGGATACCTACGGATTCCATGGAATTCACGGCCGTGCTTCTGCAATAGCAACCGGGATAAAAGTTGCAAACCCCACATTGACAGTATGGCAGGTAACCGGGGACGGTGATGCCCTGGCAATCGGAGGGAACCACTTTATCCATGCCATAAGAAGGAACATTGATATCAACATACTGCTCTTCAACAACCAGATCTACGGACTAACCAAAGGTCAGTACTCTCCGACCTCTAAACTTGGAATGGTAACAAAGACCTCTCCTTACGGGACGGTCGAGCATCCTTTCAATCCCGGAGCACTGGTTCTGGGAGCAAGGGGAACCTATTTTGCACGCAGCATTGATGTAGAGCTCAAGCTCACACAAGATATCATGGTGGAATCTGCAAAACATGATGGCACTGCAGTTGTCGAAATATTGGTCAATTGTGTGATTTTCAATGATCGCACACATGCGGAGGTTGCCGACAAGGATATCAGGGCAGAGAGAACAGTTGTGCTAAGGCACGGGGAACCCATGATTTACGGCAAAAACCGTGACAAAGGGCTTATCCTCGATGGTAACAGTATAAAATCGGTGGTTATCGGAGAAAACGGTATTACCGAAAAGGATTTGCTTGTACACGATGCCCACATAGAGAATCCCGGATTGCATTCAATGCTGATCGACATGAAATGGCCGGAATTACCGATTGCACTGGGTGTGATAAGGGCCGTAAAAGATAAAACATACGACGACAATGTTCGTGACCAGGTAATAGATGCCCGGGAGCATGCACAAATCCACAACATGGACGAACTGCTCCGCAGCGGGGCCACATGGGAGGTTAAATAGTTTAACATAACATACCAAACATTATTAATAATCTAATTATGAAAGTATCTGAAATTATGGCCTCCCTGGAGAGGAAGTATGGCCATGAAAAAGAGTATCTGCAGGCTGTCCACGAGGTTCTCGAATCCATCGAGCCTATTTACAACCAGCATCCTGAGTTCCAAAAAGCAAAGATTATCGAAAGGCTGGTTGAGCCTGACCGTATCTTCACCTTCCGTGTAACATGGCAGGACGACAAAGGGGAGGTTCACACAAACCTGGGTTACAGGGTTCAGTTCAGCAATGCTATCGGGCCATACAAAGGCGGATTCCGTTTCCACCCCTCTGTAAACCCATCAATCCTCAAGTTCCTGGGCTTTGAACAGACTTTCAAAAACGCCCTTACCACACTTCCTATGGGCGGTGGCAAAGGTGGTTCTGATTTTGATCCTAAAGGTAAATCAGATGCCGAAATCATGCGCTTTTGCCAAGCATTCATAACTGAGTTATGGCGCCATTTGGGTCCTGATACCGATGTTCCTGCCGGAGATATCGGAGTTGGTGCCCGCGAAGTAGGTTACATGTTCGGATGGTACAAGAAACTTGCCCGTGAAAACACCGGTGTACTTACAGGTAAAGGGGCAACCTGGGGAGGTTCCCTGATACGTCCCGAGGCTACCGGTTTTGGCGGAGTATACTTTGTTACCCATATGCTTGCAACCAAAGGTCTCGAAATCAAAGGTAAAACCGTTTCGGTTTCGGGCTTTGGCAACGTAGCCTGGGGTGCTGCAATGAAAGCCACCCAACTGGGTGCAAAAGTTATTGCTTTGTCTGGTCCTGACGGAGTCATTGTTGACGAAGAGGGTATGAACGAAGAGAAAATCGCATATATGTTGGAGCTGCGTGCTTCCAACAATGACGTGGTTGCACCTTACGCTCAAAAATTCCCTGGTTCCAAGTTTATTGCCGGCAAAAAATCCTGGTCTGTAAAAGTTGACATCGCGCTGCCTTGTGCATTCCAAAACGAACTCAACGGTGAGGATGCAAAACAGCTTGTTGCAAATGGTGTAATGTGTGTAGGTGAGATATCCAACATGGGTTGCACACCCGAAGCTATTGCCGAATTCCAGAAAGCCAAGCTGCTTTTTGCACCCGGAAAAGCAGTAAACGCCGGAGGCGTAGCTGTTTCCGGCCTGGAAATGACTCAAAATGCAATGCACATCAGCTGGACTGCCGAGGAGGTTGACGCCAAGCTCAAGCAAATCATGGAGAGCATACATGAGCAGTGTGTGAAATATGGTAAGCAGAGTGACGGTTATATCAATTATGTAAACGGAGCAAATATTGCAGGTTTCATGAAGGTTGCCCGTGCTACCCTGGAACAAGGTCTCTGTTAATTATACTAAAAAAGCTATCGGGTTATAATTTAAGCCGGTTACAAATTGAAAGCACCCCTGGGACGGGGTGCTTTTTTGTTATAACTAACTCCCTAATATGTAACTATTTTTTTTATAATCAATGCCGTTTAACATATATTTAATTTAATTTTTTATTAACTTTGTTAGCACCCAATTTTAAAAAAGGAAAAACATAACCAAAATACTTAATTACTAACCAAAACTTTTTTACATGAAAAAAATTAAACTACTCTTGACAGGGCTGTTGCTTGTTTTGGCATTTGGATTGACATATGCACAAAACATTCAGGTAACAGGTACTGTTACGGATGCAAATACCGGCGAGCCTGTCGCATTTGCATCTGTTCAGCTGAAAGGTACTGTAGTCGGAACTGCAACCGGACTGGACGGTAAGTTCACAATCAGTGCACCGGGAAACGGGGTCCTTATATTCAGTTTTATCGGATATACAACCCAGGAGGTTTCCATAAACCAAAGGGCAACTTTGAATGTAGCAATTGTGCCGGACGCGGTTGCATTGGAAGATGTTCTGGTGGTTGCTTACGGAACAGCTAAAAAAGAATCATTCACCGGATCTGCACAGGTAGTACGTGCCGATAAAATCGAGAAAAGAACGGTTGCAAACGTAACCAAGGCGCTTGACGGTATGGCTGCCGGTGTGCAAACCACTTCGGGTTCGGGTCAGCCTGGTGCCGGAGCCTCTGTTATTATCAGGGGATTTGGTTCCATGAGTGCCTCTACCGCTCCACTTTATGTCGTAGACGGTATCCCTTATGACGGGGCTATCAATGCTATCAACCCCAACGATATCGAATCTATGACCATTATCAAGGACGCCTCTGCCGGTGCACTGTACGGTGCCCGCGGTGCAAACGGGGTGGTTATGATAACAACCAAAAAAGGATCGGAAGGAACTCTGTCCGTGAATTTCAAAGGTAACTGGGGTTTCGCTTCCAGGGCAATCCCTACCTATGAAACGCTTAACTCTTATGAGTGGACCGAAGATGTCTACTTTATGTACAAAAACAAACTGATTGCCGATGGTCTTTCCCCTGCGGGAGCGGGACCTGCTGCGATGCAGGAGATGGCCACCGGTGCTACTAGGATCTTTGGAAGCCAGCAGCAGTACAATCCATTCAACAGGCCTGCAAATGACCTGATAGACCACGCTACAGGCCGCATTTACGATGGCACTTCATTGAAGTGGAACGAAAACTGGCTGGACCTTGCCACTGCAGATTCTCCTGTTCGCCAGGAGTACCAAATGATCGTGAGCGGGGGTACCAGCAAAACCAACCATATGTTCTCAATTGGCTACCTTAACGAGGAGGGTTTGGTTAAATCGACAAAATTTGAACGTTTCTCGGGACGTGCCAATGTGGATACTAAGGTGAACGACTGGTTTAAAACCGGGCTGAACGTGAACTTTGCCGGGAATACCACAAACAGCACCACACTCGGATCGGCATCAACCAGCAGCTCGGCCTATTCCAACGTGTTTTACAGTGCGATGCTGATGGCTCCCATCTATCCTGTGTATCTTAAGGATGCTGCCGGCAACACCGTTTACAACGACCAGGGTATTGCACAATATGACTGGGGAGAGGACAGGCCTGCAGGTGCAAGTGCCGGATGGAACCCTCTCGCCAACCTGGAAGAGGACAAATACCTGGGAACCACAGATAACATCAGCGGAAGGACCTTTGTGGAACTTGGCGGTCTTAAAGAGGGAGCACTCAGAGGATTGAAGTTTTCTTCCAACTTCGGTTTCGACTATGCAATGGCCAAGAGTAAGACCTACTGGAATCCATTCTTTGGAAACGGTAAGTCCCTCAATGGTCTTGTAGGGCTATCCGATGGCAGGACTTTCAGTTACACCTTCAACCAGCTTGTAACCTGGGACCGCACATTCGGAAGACACCATTTTGATATTTTGGCAGGCCACGAGTATTACAAATACAACTACCAGTACCTTTACGGTGAAAAATCGGGATTCCCCTTCGGTGGTTTGTTCGAATTGGATGCCGCAACCAACATCAGGGATGCCAGTTCATATGAAAACAACTATGCGATTGAATCCTACCTTTCCAGGTTCAACTATGACTACGACGATAAATATTACTTCTCTGCAAGTTTCCGTAAGGATGGATCATCCAGGTTTAACAAGGATGGTCGTTGGGGAGATTTCTGGTCTGTCGGAGGTAGCTGGAGGATATCCCAGGAGCCATTCATGCAGTCGGTTGACTGGATCAATAATTTGACACTCAAAGCCTCTTACGGTGTTCAGGGTAATGATAACATCGGTTCCCTTTATGCTTGGCAGGCTTTCTATTCATTAGCCTATCCAAACCAGGGTATGCCGGGGGCAATTGTATCTTCTTTGGAGAACAAAGAGCTGAGATGGGAAAAGAACAATAACTTCAACATCGGTATCGAGGCAAGGTTGATGGACAAACTATCGGTAACAGCCGAGTACTACCATCGTGAAACAGCCGACATGCTTATGGATTTTCCAATGGCGTTGTCACTTGGATTCAGCGGTTATTCAAAGAACGTAGGTTCTATGGAAAACAGCGGTCTCGAACTTTCATTATCCATGGATATCCTCAAGAAACATGATTTGTACTGGAACATGACATTGATGGGTTCTACCGTTAGCAACAAAGTGACCAACCTGGCCGATAAGCCTGAAATCCTTTCGGGCAGTTACATTATAAAAGTAGGTGAGGTTATGAATTCATTCTACCTCTCTGAGTCTGCAGGTGTTGACCCCGCTACCGGAAACAAACTGTATTGGGTGTGGGACGAGACTGACGGAGTCAGAGGTGAGAAGTACATAAGCAGTGATTACCAAAAAGCTCTCCAATGCCGAGACGTTGTAGGCAGCCGTGTGCCTGATTTATATGGATCATGGGCAAATGATTTCAAATACAAAGGTTTTGACCTTAGTTTCATGACCACCTATTCAATCGGAGGTAAAATGCTGGATGGTGTATACAGCGGATTGCTGTACAGCACATATGTAGGACAGGCAGCCCACGTCGACCGTCTGGGCAAGGCCTGGAAAAATCCCGGTGACATTGCCGAGATACCCCGTATTGATGCCAACGGATCTGCAAGGATCACCCGTACTTCGGATGAGTTGTTTGATGCTTCCTATTTTGCAATTAAAAACGTAACACTGGGATATACCCTTCCCAAGAAATGGACCAACAGTATCAAACTCCAGTCTGTAAGACTTACGGTAACTGCCGATAACCTTCACGTGTTTACAGCCCTCAAGGGTATGGATCCACAGTATAACTTCACAGGAGGAACCGGATATTCCTACACTCCTTCAAGGACAATCTCAATGGGATTAGATATTAGGTTTTAATAAAAGAGAATAACATGAAAAAGATATTTTTACTATTGTCACTTGTGGGTTTGTTCTTTGTGAGCAGTTGTTCCGAAGATAAGCTCAACACTGACCCTACCAACCGGGTTTCCGGAACTGCTATTTTTTCGGATGCCCAAAACTCACTCACTGCAATCAACGGTATGTACAGGATGCTCTATACCGGCGGCTGGGGTGGTGGCTGGAACGATGAGAACGGCGGACTGCCCGCGTTTATCCTGGTATTTGACCTGATGGCCGACGACCATATCATGGATGCATCGGGCTCAGGATGGTTCTGGTATGACTACGGTTTTGATACATGGGGTGACTGGACCCATACCTCTGGACACCAGTACCATATGTGGAACTTCTTTTACAAACTGATTGCAAATGCCAACTATGTGATTGCCCAGGAGGGAAATATCCCCGGAGACGAGAATGTTGCCAAATATTCTGTAGGGCAGGCCTATGCTATCCGTTCGTTTGCCTATATGTGGCTGGTTCAGGTGTACGCCCAGAGCTGGGACGTTTCCAAGCCCGGTGTTCCTATTTACAATGAACCTACCATTGCCGGTTCCGTCGGTAATCCAAGGGGAACCGTTCAGGATGTATTCACTCAGGCCAACTCCGATATGGACAAAGCAATCGAGTTGCTGGAAGGATCAACGGTAGCGCAGATGCACCGTTCGCATATAGATAAGTACGTTGCTTATGGTCTTAAGGCAAGGCATGCCATGGTTCAGAAGAACTATCCTGTAGCATTGGAATTTGCGGTCAAAGCAATGGGTTCATCTAAAAGTGTTGCTCCATTCTCTGACATCCGTAACGTTAACGATATCTCCAAAAGGAATGTTCTGTGGGGCTTAGGTATCCAGACCGATCAGGCTATGGGTGGCTGGGATATATTCAGCCATATGGATGCGGATTCCAAACATACTTACTCAAAAGGAAGGCACCTTGTGGATGCCTGGTTGTATGACAGGATTCCTGCAACGGATTCCAGGAAAGTCTGGTGGACAGCTCCACTTCCCTCAGCAGAATGGGGTGAGGCAGGAACAGTAAACGGGTCTAAAAGGTCGTGGTGCCAGAGTAAACTGGTATACATTGATGTTGCTTCACAAACCGGCGACCATGTGCTGATGAGAGTAGAGGAGATGGCCCTGATTGCAGCCGAGGCTGCCTGCCATATGGAGAGGTTTGCAGATGCACGCCAATATGTATCGATGGTTGGTTCGGCCCGTATGCCCGACTATGCTACACGTCTGGAAAACTTTACTGACAGCAAGGTATACAATACCAATACAAAAGCCAACCTGGTTACCCTTATGGACGAGATTCTCTTCCAACGCAGGGTTGAGTTATGGAGCGAAGTTCCAAGATTGCACGATCTGCTAAGGTTGGGTCTCGGCTTCAGCAGGAATTACGATGGATCAAACCATACTATCAGGCTGAACAGCATCAATACGAACCCTAACTCTCCGGCATTCATTTTATGGATACCTCGTGCCGAGTTTGACGGAAATGAGAATATGGATGCAAATACAGACCAGAATCCTCGTCAATACTAGAAGAATTAAAAACTTAAAAGAATCATTCTATGAAAAAGATACTATATTTCACAAGTATTCTGTGCGTTCTTCTATTTGCAACGTCATGTGAACAGGAGAGGGTACTGTACAGCGGAGAGGGAGGGGCGGAGGTCTCCTTTCCTTCCAACCTGCTAAGAGTTGCAATGGTTGCCGCCGACAACAACCAATTCGAAATTGAACTTTGGAGAGGCAATACCAAAGGTGCTGTCTCGGTTCCGGTGACCATCTCGGGTGCTACCACTATTTTCACACCCCAAAAGAACCAGTTCGATTTTGCCGATGGCGAGAGTACTGCCTATTTGAAGTTCAGTTATGCCGACCTCAATAACTTTGGTGGGGAGACATACTCCATCAAGGTTGAGATTTCGGACGACAGCCAACTCTCTCCTTCGGGAAGGGGTGTGTTGAATATTTCTGCCCAAAGGAAGTTAACCTTCCAATCTGTAGGGACCGGGACTTTCTATTCGGAGTTTTTTGAAGACGAATGGGCTCAGCCACTCCTTAAAGCGGCCGAAGCTGAATACTACAGAATGCCAAACCTCTATTATGACGGTTACAACCTTGAGTTTACCGTAGAGAACGGGGTTATCGGGATTGCAAAACAGCCTATGGGTTACAACCACTCTTCATATGGGATGATATCATGGGATCCGAGATACCCTGCTGAGTGCCTGGTTACAGGGAAGGTTTACAATTTTACCGTAGCCTTCACAGTTACTGCCGGTTCTTTTGGCAAGTTTTACGAAACGCTTACCATGCCATAATCAATCCATATGTATTTATAAAAAGGGACCGCAATTGCGGTCCCTTTTTTGTTGATATATAATTAGCAACGATATGAAAAAATTTCATACATTTGTTAATTACAACAACAGCTAATTACATAAAAGTCATATATTATGAAGAGATATATCCGTTTTATACCAATTTTCCTGATTTTGCTCTCCCTTCTTTTCTCTTGCGAAAAGGAGCCACCTGCACAACTTGAGTTATCTTCTACAGCTGTCTTGCTTTCCAATTCCGGAGCAGAGGCCACAATTGAGATCACTGCCAATGGCAACTGGACTGCATCAGTTGCATCGACCTGGTGTACGATAAGTCCGTCGAGCGGTAAGGGGAACGGTACTGTCAGGATTGTTGCGAATGACAACATAGGGGATGAGGAAAGAAGTGTTACCCTAAATATTGTAAGCAGGGAACTTAAGAAATATGTCAAGATTGTCCAGGATGTATCATCCCTGGAGCTGGACAGGAACCTTTTTAACCTCCCAAAAGGGGGGGCTTCTGCTACCTTGGCTGTTACATCCAATACTTCCTGGGAAGTGTTTATACCGGCCAATGCCGGCTGGATCTCTGCTAACCCCAAAAAAGGAGAGGGGAATGCCAATGTGGTGTTTACCATAACCGGGAATCAGGATGTGGAAAGGGATGCAGTGGTAGAGGTAAAGTATGGAAACAGAAGTAAAAACCTTACCATAGTTCAGGAACGAGGGATAAACAGGGAGCCATTAGCGCCTGTACTTAAGTCTCCTGCTGCAGATGCCACTGATATAACAAGATTGCCGGCATTCAGGTGGTCATCTGCAAAAGATCCTGACGGTGACGAGGTTTCTTATGTTTTTGAGTATGGTAAAGAACCCGGTACATGGATATCCACGGTCCCGACGGAAGATTCCATCTACTATTTACCCGCCTACCTTGATCCTGGACAAAAATACTACTGGAGGGTCACTGCTGTCGATAAATTTGACGGGGCAAGTTCTACTGTAGCCCAAAGCAGCTTTACAACCGGAACTGCTACAAGTTATTTTGACGGCGAATACAAAGTTTACCAGACTCATACAAAGGGGAGTTATCCATCGGTCTTGGTTTTCATGGGAGATGGATACCAGGCTGAGGACCATGTTGAGGGAGGATTGTTGGACAACCACCTGGACGAGGGTATAGAAGCATTCTTTTCGGTAGAACCATATAAATCTTACAGGGAGTATTTCACTGTATACAAAGTAGGTGCCTACTCCCGGGACAGCGGAGTAAAACAGACTGATAAAAATATTTTGAAACGCTCGGCTTTCAATTCTGATTTCCTTGGCGGATCGTCAATGTCTACAAATACCGATCTGGTTTTCCAGTATGCAAGGGTTATACCCGGTATTGACGAAGAGGCGTTAAAAAACACTCTTATGGTTTTGGTCGTCAATGAAAACAGGTATGCCGGAACATGCTGGATGTGGTCCGATGGCAAAGCTGTTGCTATTGCTCCGGTAAGCAGATCTACTTCGTCTGGAACACATTTCAGCAATATTGTCAACCATGAGGCAGGGGGGCATGGTTTTGGGCGGTTGGCAGATGAATACATCAGCTCTTCAAATACAGGAAAAACCCTGCCGGAAACCGATAAAACCAGCTTTTTGAACTTTGTAAATGCCGGATTTTATGCAAACGTGGATGTCACAGGCGATCAAACCAGTGTCAAATGGAAGCATTTTATAGGGCTTCCCGGGTATTCCAGGGTCGGTGTGTATGAAGGTGCTATTTATTATACATTTGGAGCTTGGAGGTCCGAGACATCCAGCTGTATGGTCCATAACGAAAAATATTACAATGCCCCCTCCAGGGAGGCTATTGTCAAAAGAATTCTCAAGACAGCCGGGGAACCATATTCCTTGAACGAGTTTGTTACCAAGGATATAGAAAAGTCTCCTTCGGTACAGGCAGCAATACAAACCAAAAGTGTGAATCCATTTACTTTTGTGCCTCTTGCACCACCTGTTTTGGTAAAATGACCAATTGTTTAAATAAAAAGAGGGACCCTGTACAGGGCCCCTCTTTTTATTTAGAACAGCATCTTACTCCTCTTTTTTACTCTTGAAAGCTCTTTGGTAGTCATCTTTGGAGGTTACGATAATCTTTTCGTATTCCCTGGTACCGGTACCGGCAGGAATAAGGTGTCCGCAGATAACATTCTCCTTGAGTCCCTCCAGCGTATCCTTTTTACCGTATGTTGCGGCTTCGGAAAGAACTTTGGTTGTCTCCTGGAATGAAGCGGCAGACATAAAGCTGTTGGTCCGTAGTGCTGCACGGGTGATCCCCTGCAGAACCTGGTTGGAAGTGGCAGGAATGGCATCCCTTGCTTCTACCAACTTAAGGTCCCTCCTCTTGAGAGTGGAGTTCTCTTCACGCAACCTTCTTACGGATACAATCATCCCTGGCTTAAGTTCATTGGAATCTCCGGAATCCTGGATAACCTTCTTATCATAGATATCGTCGTTTTCCTGCATGAACTCCCATTTGTCTACTAATTGCTCGGGTAAGAAACGGGTATCACCAGGATCAACAATTTCTAGCTTGCGCATCATTTGCCTTACTATAATTTCGAAGTGTTTGTCGTTGATCTTAACACCCTGCATACGGTATACCTCCTGGATCTCATTCACGATGTACTCCTGTACCTTGGTTGGCCCTTGTATGGCAAGTATGTCGGTTGGTGAAATTGCTCCCTCTGACAGAGGCATTCCTGCCCTGATGTAATCATTTTCCTGAACCAGGATCTGCTTGGAGAGAGGTACGAGGTATCTCATCTCTTCACCGGTTTTGGATTTGATTATGATCTCACGGTTACCACGTTTGATTTTACCCATCTGCACCTCTCCGTTTATTGCAGATACTGTGGCCGGGTTCGAAGGGTTCCTGGCTTCGAAAAGCTCTGTAACCCTGGGAAGACCTCCGGTAATATCACTGGATTTTCCAATGGCCCTAGGTATCTTGATGAGGATATCGCCGGCTTTTACCTTTTTGCCGTTCTCAACAATAATGTGGGCACCTACCGGCAAGTTGTACTGGCGGAGCTCATTTTTATTGTCATCCATAATCTTGATAGTAGGGTTCTTAGATTTATCCCTGGACTCTATGATAACCTTCTCTTTGTGGAGGGAGTACTCATCGGCAGCCTCTTCACGGTATGTTACACCTTCGATTAGGTTATCGAATAAAACCTTACCACCCATTTCGGCAATTGTGAGTGCATTGTATGCATCCCATTCACATATCTTGTCGCCTTTTTTCACAGACTCTCCATTCTTGAAATAGAGGGTTGCTCCGTACGGTATATTATGGTTGGAAAGTACTATGCCGGTATTGACGTCAACAATACGCATTTCTGCTGTACGTCCGATCACAATCTCAATTTTTTCGCCGACTGCGTTTTCCTTGATAAGAGTCCTTAACTCTTCGAATTCGAGGCGTCCGTCGTAACGGGCTACAATTTCGTTTTCGGATGCAATGCTGGAAGCAGTACCCCCAACGTGGAAAGTTCGGAGAGTAAGCTGTGTTCCAGGTTCACCAATCGATTGGGCTGCAATTACACCCACAACTTCCCCAATTTCTACCATCTTGCCTCTTGCCAGGTTCCTTCCGTAGCACTTTGCACAAACGCCCTTGCGGGATTCACAGGTAAGTACGGAACGGATTTCTACATGTTCAATAGGCAGGGTTTCTATGAGTGCCGCTATATCTTCTGTAATCTCCTGACCTGTTTCAAGTATCTTTTCCCCTGTAAGCGGGTTGTATACGTCATGAACTGATGTTCTGCCAAGTATCCTGTCGTAGAGTGATTCGACGATTTCGTCTTTGTTTTTGATGGCTGTGGCAACAAGGCCCCTGAGTGTACCGCAGTCATCTTCATTGATGATCACATCGTGTGAAACGTCAACAAGACGGCGTGTCAGGTATCCGGCGTCAGCTGTCTTAAGGGCTGTGTCGGCCAAACCTTTACGTGCACCGTGGGTTGAAATGAAATACTCCAGTACCGATAGCCCCTCCTTGAAGTTGGAGAGAATGGGGTTCTCAATAATCTCAGCCGATGTTGCTCCAGATTTCTGGGGTTTTGCCATCAAACCCCTCATACCCGATAACTGGCGAATCTGCTCTTTGGATCCCCTTGCTCCGGAGTGAAGCATCATGTAAACAGGGTTAAATCCTTGTCTGTCGGTAGCAATCCTTTTTTCGACAATATTGGTAAGCTTTGAGTTGGTGGAAGTCCAGATGTCAATGATTTGATTGTACCTTTCGTTGTTGGTAATCAAACCATTATTGTATGAAAACATAATGTTCTCCACCTGTTTGTAACCATCCTCTATCAGGTGGGCCTTCTCTTCGGGAATTATGACATCTTCGAGGTTAAAGGAGAGTCCTCCTTTGAAAGCCATCCTGAATCCGATCTCCTTGATATCATCCAGGAATTGGGCTGTACGGGCAACACCCGAAACTTTAAGAACAACTCCGATAATATCCCTGAGCGATTTTTTGGTCAGGATTTCATTGATGTAGCCTACCTCTTTTGGTACAACCTGGTTGAACAGGATTCTTCCTACGGTGGTTTTCACCATTTGGTTGCCCTTTGAAAGATCGCTGTAGTCTTTAGGTATCCTCACTTCAATCTCGGCATGCAGGGCAACGGTACCTTCATTATATCCAATGATAACCTCTTCGGGCCCGTAGAACTTCATGTTTTCGCCTTTTACCCCTGGACGTGCTTTGGTAATATAGTAAAGGCCAAGCACCATGTCCTGAGAAGGAACGGTGATAGGAGCTCCGTTGGCGGGGTTTAGGATGTTGTGGGATCCAAGCATAAGTAATTGTGCCTCCAGGATTGCAGCATTTCCCAAAGGGAGGTGTACCGCCATCTGGTCACCGTCAAAGTCAGCGTTGAAAGCTGTACATGAGAGTGGATGGAGCTGGATAGCCTTTCCTTCTATAAGTTTGGGCTGGAAAGCCTGGATACCGAGCCTGTGCAGGGTAGGTGCACGGTTTAGCATAACCGGATGCCCTTTCATTACGTTTTCCAGGATATCCCAAATTACCGGATCTTTGCGATCTACAATTTTCTTTGCAGATTTCACAGTTTTAACAATTCCTCTTTCGATCAGTTTCCTTATGACAAAGGGTTTGAATAGTTCGGCAGCCATATCCTTTGGTATCCCGCATTCATGCATTTTGAGTTCGGGTCCTACCACGATTACGGAACGGGCAGAGTAGTCAACCCTTTTACCCAAAAGGTTTTGACGGAAACGTCCTTGTTTGCCTTTAAGGCTGTCCGACAGGGATTTGAGGGTACGGTTTGCTTCGGTCTTAACTGCGTTAGATTTCCTTGAGTTATCAAACAATGAGTCAACAGCTTCCTGAAGCATCCTTTTTTCGTTACGAAGGATGACTTCGGGTGCTTTGATCTCGATAAGTCTTTTTAGACGGTTGTTGCGGATAATCACCCTTCTGTAGAGGTCATTCAGGTCTGAGGTAGCAAACCTGCCTCCGTCGAGAGGAACCAATGGTCTGAGTTCGGGGGGAATCACCGGAATAACTTTGAGTATCATCCATTCGGGATGGTTGATATTCTTGGATTCACGGAATGCTTCAACTACGCTGAGGCGTTTTAGCGCCTCGGCCTTTCTTTGCTGGGATGTTTCGGTCTCTGTCTTGTGGCGGAGTTCGTACGATAGATTATCCAGATCTATGCGACCCAACATTTTGAAAATCGCTTCTGCACCCATACCAGCGATAAACTTGTTTGGGTCGTTGTCTTCCAAGTGTTGGTTGTCTTTGGGAAGAGAGTCCAGAATAGCCAGATATTCGTCCTCGGTAAGGAAATCGTGCTCTTTGACCCCGTCAGTTGCTTTAACTCCGGCCTGGATTACAATATACCTTTCGTAGTAAATTATAGCTTCCAGTTTTTTTGACGGAATACCCAGCAGATATCCGATTTTGTTAGGAGTACTACGGAAGTACCAGATGTGGGCTACAGGTACGGTTAGGGAGATGTGTCCCATCCTTTCCCTCCTGACCTTTTTCTCGGTAACCTCTACACCGCACCTGTCGCAGACTATCCCCCTGTAACGGATTCTTTTATATTTGCCGCAATGGCATTCGTAATCCTTGTAGGGACCGAATATCCTTTCACAAAAAAGTCCGTCCCGTTCGGGTTTATAGGTCCTGTAGTTAACAGTTTCGGGCTTGAGGACTTCACCTGAGGATCTTTCCAGAATCTCTTCGGGAGAGGCCAGGCTTATTGTGATCTGGTTAAAGTTGCTTTTTACCTTTATATCTTTTTTTGTAGACATGTTATTCTAGTTCAAAGATTTTTATTACAATAAATTATTAATCAAGGTTTATGCTCAAACCGAGTCCACGCAGTTCGTGGAGAAGTACGTTGAGCGACTCCGGTATACCGGCAGCCGGCATAGGGTCTCCCTTGACAATAGCCTCATATGCGCGTGACCTTCCGGTAACGTCGTCGGACTTGATGGTAAGTATTTCCTGAAGGATATTGGCTGCTCCAAACGCTTCAAGTGCCCATACCTCCATCTCTCCGAATCTTTGCCCTCCAAACTGTGCTTTACCTCCAAGTGGTTGCTGGGTGATAAGTGAGTAAGGGCCTATTGAACGGGCGTGCATCTTGTCGTCAACCATGTGCCCAAGCTTGAGCATGTAAATTATGCCGACAGTTGCAGGCTGGTCAAATAGTTCACCGGAACCACCGTCCCTCAGGTAGGTCTTACCATATTTAGGGACACCGGCTTTATCTGTAAACTGGTTTATTTCATCCAGTTCGGCACCGTCAAAGATTGGTGTGCTAAACTTGACTCCGAGCTCTTTTCCTGCCCATCCGAGTACTGTTTCGTAGATTTGACCCAGGTTCATACGGGATGGTACACCAAGAGGGTTCAGAACAATGTCCACAATTGAGCCGTTTTCCAGGAAAGGCATATCCTCGTCCCTTACAACCTTTGCAACAATACCTTTGTTACCGTGTCGGCCTGCCATTTTGTCCCCAACCCTGATCTTACGTTTTTTTGCAATATAAACTTTTGCAAGCTGCATAATACCGGTGGGAAGTTCATCTCCGATTGTGAGGTTGTATTTAATCCTTTTGAGTTCGGCGTCAAACTCCTTATGGGCAATCAGATAATTGTTGATCAATAATTTGATTTGGTTGTTTGTGTTCTTGTCTGTAGTCCACTTAACCGGATTGATGTTTTCGTAATCTATCTTCTCGAGCACATCCAGTTTAAAGTCAGAACCCTTTGAAATAATATCAGCTCCGTAAAGATCCGAAACTCCTTGGGAAACCTTGTTGAACAGCAGGGCTGACAGCCTTGCAAGGAAATCCTGGCGAAGATTTCCGGTTTTTCGTGCAAAATTCTCCTCGGCTTGCTGGATTTGGTTTTTAGAAACGTTCTTTCCTTTTTTGTTGCTCTCCTTTGTTACCCTGGAGAACAGACGTTTGTCAATTACAGTACCTCTTAGTGAGGGTGAGGCTTTGAGGGATGCATCTTTCACATCACCTGCCTTATCTCCGAATATTGCCCTCAGAAGTTTCTCTTCGGGAGAAGGGTCGCTCTCTCCTTTAGGTGTTATCTTACCAATCAGGATATCTCCGGGTTCCACATTGGCTCCGATCCTGATAATACCGTTTTCGTCGAGGTCTTTGGTTGCTTCTTCGCTCACATTGGGTATGTCCGAAGTTAGCTCTTCCATACCCCTCTTGGTATCCCTGACCTCCATTATGTATTCGTCTACATGGATAGAGGTGAATACGTCTTCGCGGAGTAACCTTTCCGAAATTACGATAGCATCTTCAAAATTATAACCTTGCCATGGCATGAATGCTACTTTAAGGTTCCTACCCAGTGCCAGTTCGCCGCTTTCGGTTGCATAGCCTTCGGTAAGAATCTGACCGGTCTCAACTTTATCCCCTTTACGGACAAAAGGCTTGAGGGTTACAGATGTGTTTTGGTTGGTTTTGCGGTAAAGAGGTAGTTTATATACGGTAATTTCCGGTTCAAAGCTTACAAACTTTTCTACATCGGTCATTTCGTATTTGACGTGGATCTCCTTTGCGTCTACATAAACAACTTCGCCTTTGCCCTTTGCCGTAATCTGTATCCGGGAGTCCTTCACAACCGGTCCTTCCAAACCGGTTCCAACTATAGGGGCTTCGGGTTTGATCAAAGGAACTGCCTGCCTCATCATGTTGGATCCCATCAACGCACGGTTTGCATCATCATGTTCAAGGAAGGGGATAAGAGAGGCTGCTATGGAGGCTATCTGGTTGGGAGAGACGTCCACAAGGTGAACATCTTCGCGACCAACGACAGGATAGTCTGCCTCGAAACGGCACTTGATCCTTTCGTCGGTGATAAGTCCGTCCTCTGCAATGTGTACATTGGCTTGGGCCACCATTTTCTCCTCCTCATCCTCTGCACTCATATAGACAATCCCTTTGGTGGTCATGTCTACTTTGCCTTCGTCTACTTTGCGATAAGGTGTTTCAATAAAACCAAGGTCGTTGATTTTTGCGTAGACACAAAGTGATGAGATAAGTCCGATGTTAGGACCTTCGGGAGTCTCAATAGGGCAAAGCCTTCCATAGTGTGTGTAGTGCACGTCCCTTACCTCGAAACCTGCCCTGTCCCTTGAGAGACCACCGGGCCCAAGTGCCGAAAGACGTCTTTTGTGAGTCATCTCGGCCAACGGATTGGTTTGGTCCATGAATTGGGACAACTGGCTTGTTCCGAAAAACGAGTTGATTACAGATGACAGGGTTTTGGCGTTTATAAGGTCGATAGGGGTGAATACCTCATTGTCCCTTACATTCATCCTTTCCCTGATGGTTCTTGCCATACGGGACAAACCGACACTGAACTGATTGGCAAGCTGTTCGCCAACAGTCCTGATCCTTCTGTTGCTCAGGTGGTCGATATCGTCAACAATAGCTTTGGAGTTTATCAGTTGGATCAGGTAACGGATAATTTCAATAATGTCTTGTTTGGTCAATACCCTGGTCTCATCGGAAATGTTGAGGTTGAGCTTATGGTTGAGCCTGTACCTTCCAACTTGCCCAAGGTCGTATCTTTTATCGGAGAAGAACAATTTGTCTATGACATCCCTTGCCGTAGCTTCGTCAGGTGGTTCTGAGTTGCGAAGCTGGCGGTAGGTGTAAAAAATTGCCTCTTTCTCTGAGTTTGTCTGGTCTTTTTGGAGTGTATTGTGAATAATGGCATAATCGCTTATGTTTGCATCCTCTTTATGAACCAGTATGGTATCAACACCCGATTCGAGTATGATATCAAGATGGAACTCTTCGAGGACTGTCTCGCGGTCAAGCGCTATTTCGTTTCTTTCTATATATACAACTTCTCCGGTATCTTCATCTACAAAATCTTCGTTCCAGGTCTTCAAAACTCTTGCAGCCAACTTGCTGCCAATGCATTTCTTGAGATTGGTCTTGTTGACCTTTATTTCGTTAGCCAAACCGAATATATCAAGTATATCCTTGTCTCCTTCGTAACCGATAGCCCTGAGCAGGGTGGTTACAGGTAATTTTTTCTTACGGTCGATATATGCATACATTACATTGTTTATGTCTGTTGCAAATTCGATCCAGGACCCTTTGAAAGGAATAATCCTTGCAGAGTAAAGTTTTGTACCGTTGGCATGCACGCTTTGTCCAAAGAACACACCGGGTGAACGGTGGAGCTGGGATACCACAATCCTTTCGGAACCATTAATCACAAATGTTCCTCTGGGTGTCATGTAAGGAATTGTTCCAAGGTAAACGTCTTGGATAACAGTATCAAAGTCCTCGTGTTCGGGATCGGTACAGTATAGTTTTAGTTTGGCTTTTAGTGGTACACTGTATGTCAGTCCCCTGTCCAGACACTCTTCGATAGTGTATCTTGGCGGGTCTATGAAGTAGTCTATGAACTCCAGTACAAAATTGTTCCGCGTATCGGTAATTGGAAATATCTCTTGGAATACTTTGTAGAGACCTTCATTCTTTCGATTCTCGGGCGTGGTCTCAAGCTGGAAGAAATCCTTAAAAGATTTCAACTGAACTTCTAAAAAATCGGGATAATCCAGAAGGGATTTAGAAGTCGCGAATGTAATCCGCTGATTTGTATTTTTTTGCGACATTGTGTTCGGATTGGTTGGAAATATAATAAAATAACGACAAAAAGGTTTAGAGCCCTATACGGCTCTAAACCTGATGGTATACCCCGTTAAACGGGTTGTGGAGTTATTTAATTTCAACTTCTCCGCCCGCTTCTTCGATTTGAGATTTAACTTGTTCTGCTTCGGCTTTGGAAACTTTTTCCTTGATAGCTTTAGGAGCAGCATCAACCAGTTCTTTAGCCTCTTTAAGACCAAGACCTGTAATCTCTTTTACTACTTTAACTATTTGAAGTTTAGCTTGTCCGGCAGAAACGAGGACAACGTCAAACTGAGTTTGTTCAACTTCGGCTGCTGCTCCTGCTGCTGCAGGGGCTGCTACTGCCACAGCTGCTGCTGCAGGCTCGATTCCGTACTCGTCTTTAAGGATTTGTGCTAATTCTTGAACTTCTTTAACAGACAGGTTAACTAATTCTTCTGCAAATTTCTTGATATCTGCCATGGTTATAATTGTTTAAAAAATGATTATTATTCAGTTATTCTTTTTCTGATAAGGTCTTGACAATTCCTGCTATCTTGCCTCCGCCACTTGAAACAAGTGCCGAAACAACATTTTGTACAGGAGATTGAAGAAGACCGATGATGTCACCGATAAGTTCTTCACGTGACTTAATTGCAATAAGTGCTTCCAATTGGTTCTCACCAACATAGGCGCACTCTTGTACCAACGCACCTTTCAGTACAGGTTTTCCGTGCTCTTTGCCGAACTCTTTGATAAGTTTGGCAGGAACGTTCACGTTTTCGGTGAACATAACTGCAGTCGGACCTGCAAGGATAGGGAACAGGTTCTCTGAATCTGCCAGTCCTTTTTGTTCAAGAGCTTTACGGAGTAAAGTATTCTTGACAACCAGTAGCTTGATGTTTTTTTCAAAGCAAGCGCGACGAAGCATAGCAGTTTTCGCAGCGTTAAGGCCGGAAATGTCTGCCACATAAAAGTTAGGAGTAACTTCGAATTGTGCTACCAGACTTTCAATAATTTGTGTTTTCTCTTCTTTTCTCATAAAACATTAGTTATTTATTCGGCAGCACTGATTGCTTTGCTATCCACATTAATACCAGGACTCATGGTAGATGACAAGAAGACGCTTTTAACGTAAGTTCCTTTGAGAGCCTGAGGTTTGAGCTTTATAACAGTGTTAAGAAACTCTATTGCATTTTCTGCAAGTTTTTCGGGATCGAAGGAGACTTTACCTATAGATGCATGGACAATACCTGTCTTGTCTACTTTAAAGTCAATTTTACCGGCTTTCACTTCGGAAACAGCCTTTCCTACCTCCATGGTAACAGTACCGGTTTTGGGGTTGGGCATCAGACCACGTGGTCCCAGGATTCTTCCGATAGCACCAATTTTAGCCATAACAGAAGGCGTACAGATGATTACATCAACATCTGTCCATCCGTTCTTGATTTTTTCGATATAGTCATCAAGACCTACAAAATCTGCTCCTGCAGCGGTGGCTTCGGCCTCTTTATCCGGAGTACATAGTACCAGAACACGAACAGATTTACCTGTACCGTGTGGAAGAGTCACAACGCCGCGCACCATTTGGTTCGCTTTACGGGGGTCTACTCCCAGACGTACAGCAATGTCAACTGAAGCATCAAACTTTGTAAAAGAAATTTCCTTTACCAGCTTGCAGGCTTCGGAGAGCTTGTATTGCTTGTCGGGATCGACCTTGGCGTATACTATTTTTTGATTTTTTGTTAGCTTACTCATTATCGCAGGATTTTTTCTATTTTACATCTTCGGGAAAATCCCCGGTAACAGTTATACCCATGCTTCGTGCAGTACCAGCCACCATTGTCATGGCAGACTTTAGTGTAAATGCATTCATATCGGGCATTTTATCTGTAGCAATAGCTTTGATCTGTTCCCAGTTTACAGATCCTACCTTCTTACGGTTTGGTTCAGCCGAACCTGACTGGATCTTTGCTGCTTCTTTAAGCTGCACTGCAACAGGAGGTTGTTTTACAATGAAAGTAAATGACTTGTCACTGAAAACAGTAATAATTACAGGAAGTACTTTCCCTGCTTTATCCTGTGTACGTGCATTGAACTGCTTGCAAAAATCCATTATGTTCACCCCTTTGGAACCAAGTGCTGGTCCTACGGGAGGTGAGGGGTTGGCTGCACCGCCTTTAATCTGCAGTTTAATGAGAGCGGCAACTTCTTTAGCCATAATGTTATTATTAATTATTCTTTAATTACTTGAACAAAATTCAACTCTAAAAGAGTTTTTCTTCCAAAGATTTTTACCATCACTTTGAGCTTCTTTTTGTCTTCGAGGATCTCCTCAACAGTTCCGTCAAAACCGTTAAAAGGACCATCGATTACCTTAACAGGCTCTCCGATGATAAATGGAGTGATATTCTCCTCTTCTTTCTCGGCAAGCTCGTCCACGCGACCCAGTATCCTGTTTACCTCTGACTGACGGAGAGGAACAGGCTCTTTGTCTTTGCCGGATTTTTCTGTGAGAAAACCCGATATGTGGGGAAGATTGCGAATAAGATGCTGGATCTCTCCTGTAAGGGATGCCTCAATAAGGATATAGCCGGGATAGAAAATACGCTCCATACTGACTTTTTTACCGTTTTTTACCTGGTAAATTTTTTCGGTAGGGATAAGAACCTGAGAAACGAAATCTTCCAGGTTTAACCTTTTGACTTCATTCTCAATGTATTCTTTTGCTTTCTTTTCTTTTCCTCCGGCTGCCCTTACGACATACCATTTTTTGGAATTATCACTCATAAGATTAGTACAGCATGTTGTAAATAAAAGTCATGATGTTTCTGAACCCCAGGTCCATACCAAAAATGACCAAAGCGAATATCAAAGAAGCGATCATCACAACGATGGCCGAACTTTGAAGCTGGGACCAAGTTGGCCAGCTCACCTTTTTTACTAACTCAGTGTACGATTCCTGAAAGTACAATCTAATTTTGTTCATTTTAATATGATTGCGGCTTGAGACAATGGAAGCTTGGCTCTCACCGGTTACTATAACTATCGGAGCGTAACCACCGATGTTGCAGGGGCAGAGAGATTCGAACTCCCATCAACGGTTTTGGAGACCGCTATTCTACCCTTGAACTATGCCCCTTTAAAACAAAGCATAAGCCGGCTATTGAAATACCAACTTATGCTTTTGATATTTAGTCTAAAAGCTCGGTTACCTGACCTGCTCCAACTGTACGACCACCTTCGCGGATAGCGAAACGAAGACCTTGGTTGATAGCTACAGGGTAGATAAGCTCTACAGTGATCGAAACGTTGTCACCAGGCATTACCATTTCTGTTCCTTCGGGAAGCATGATTTCGCCGGTTACGTCAAGAGTACGGATAAAGAACTGAGGACGATATTTGTTGTGGAAAGGAGTGTGACGGCCACCTTCGTCTTTTTTAAGTACATAGATCTCAGCTTTGAACCTCTTGTGAGGAGTGATTGTACCCGGTTTTGCGATAACCTGGCCACGCTTGATCTCTTTTTTGTCAATACCACGGAGAAGAAGACCAACGTTGTCACCGGCTTCTCCTCTGTCAAGGATCTTACGGAACATCTCAACACCTGTTACGGTAGATTTCTTAGGCTCTTCGCCAAGACCGATAATCTGGATCTCCTCACCAGTTTTGATAACACCTGTCTCGATACGACCTGTGGCAACAGTACCACGGCCCGTAATTGAGAAGACGTCCTCTACCGGCATTAGGAAAGGTTTTTCGTTTTCACGTGGAGGAATCGGAATGTATTCGTCAACGTTATTCATAAGGTCCATAACAACGTCTTCCCATTGAGGATCGCCGTTAAGTGCACCTAGGGCAGAACCGCGCAATACAGGAGTGTTATCGCCATCAAAGTTATAGAAGCTGAGAAGTTCGCGAACCTCCATCTCTACGAGGTCGATCATCTCAGGATCGTCTACAATGTCAACTTTGTTAAGGAAAACCACAATCCTGGGAACGTTTACCTGACGTGCAAGCAGAATGTGCTCACGTGTCTGGGGCATAGGACCATCGGTTGCAGCAACTACAAGAATGGCACCGTCCATCTGGGCAGCACCTGTAACCATGTTCTTAACGTAGTCGGCGTGGCCAGGACAGTCAACGTGCGCATAGTGACGATGCTCTGTCTGATACTCTACGTGAGAGGTGTTGATGGTAATACCACGCTCTTTTTCTTCGGGAGCGTTGTCGATGGAATCAAATGAACGTACTTCAGAAAGTCCTTTTCTTGCAAGCACTGTGGTGATAGCCGCAGTCAAAGTGGTCTTGCCATGGTCAACGTGACCAATGGTACCGATGTTTACGTGTGGCTTGTCCCTTTTAAAAGTTTCTTTTGCCATAATAATAGAATTTTAATTTTAATTAATTTTTTACACACTTGTAGAGCCGGTGACGGGAATTGAACCCGTGACCTCTTCCTTACCAAGGAAGCGCTCTACCTCTGAGCTACACTGGCTTACTTAAAGAGCGGAAGACGAGATTCGAACCCGCGACCCTCAGCTTGGAAGGCTGATGCTCTACCGACTGAGCTACTTCCGCGATTAAACAAAAAAAGTGGGGAGAGCAGGATTCGAACCTACGAAGGCGTACGCCAGCAGATTTACAGTCTGCCCCAGTTGGCCACTTTGGTATCTCCCCATTATTAAATCTTTCAAAAAACTTTTTTAGAGCCGATGGAGGGATTCGAACCCCCGACCAGCTGATTACAAATCAGCTGCTCTGGCCAACTGAGCTACATCGGCATTATGTCAATTCCCATGGTCATTTTGGGGACTGCAAAGATATATGTTTTTGATTAAACTCCAAAAATTTTTACAAAATTGTTAGTTGTAGGTTGCAATAATTTATAATAAAACCAACAGAGCAATCCTGTATGTTAAAAAACCTGCGGTCCAAGCCACTGCAATTGTGCTGAATATGGAGAGGAGAGCCCATCTCCAAGTGCCGGTCTCTTTCCTTATAGTGTAGGCTGTGGCTACGCAAGGCATGTATAATAGTGCAAATATCATGAATGAAAGTGCGTTTGCCTTGTTGAAAACATGCTCTTCTTTGATCCGTGACATAAGAGAGGTGTGGATTTCCCCGTTTTCGGGAATTGCCTCTTCGGCTTTGTAAACTACTCCCAGTGTGCTGATTATAAATTCTTTGGCAGTAATGCCCGTAACCAGGCTCACACTCATTTTCCAGTCAAATCCAAGGGGTTCCAAAGCAGGTTGTACAATACGTCCAAAGTTTTCCAGATACGATACCCTCTCTTTTCCTGTTCCGTTTTTATTGTGGAGCGGGAAGTAGTCAAGCGCCCATACTATGATGACTGCAAGGAGAACAACAGTTCCGATCTTTTGGAGGTATTGCCAGGCTGCATCCCACATGTTGTACATGGAATAGACAAATGAGGGTCGTCTGTACCTGGGGAGCGGGATTGCAAAGTCCATTATTCCAAAATTGAAAAAAAGCCGTTTGAAAAGCAGGGCCATGAATACACCTGTGGCAATTCCTCCAAAATAGAGCAGGCTCAGAACAAGTACCTGGTTTTCGGGAAAGAATATTCCGGAAAACAGCAGAAATGTTGGGATCCTTGCACTGCACGGGATATACGGTATCATGAGCATTGTAAGGATCCGGTCCGACTTTCGTTTGATGGTGCGGGTTGCCATGATTGCCGGAACGTTACATCCAAAGCCCATTAAAAGAGGTATGAATGAGCTGCCGTGAAGTCCAATCTTGTGCATGTATCTGTCCATTATTGTGGCAGCCCTCGAAATGTACTCAGTCTCTTGTAAAAGGGAGAGAAAAAAGAAGAGGATAAGTATGTTGGGCAAGAATGCCAATACGCTGCCCACACCCATGATGACACCCTGACTCAAAAAGTCGGCAAACCAGCCTTCGGTCATGCTGTTTTTGATGTATAAGGCACCAGCATCCATCAACCACTCTATCCCTGCCTGCGGATAGGCTCCAAGACTGAAGGTGCAGTAGAAGATAAGCCAAATTATGAAGATAAACGAAAAGAGACCCCAAACCGGATGGGTAAGGTAATAGTCGGCATTTTTTGTCTGTTCTTCGCTGAATTCCTTGGAGTATCGGTTTCTCCTTTTTTCTTTACTGCAGCACTCCTTGTTGTGGGATGCTTTGTCAAAGCGGTAACGATGTTTGTTATGCCTTGCGTGCGACATCGATTATTGTTTTGTAAATACCATCGGTGTCGTAGCCGCACTCTTTTACAAGTTCTGCAACACTTCCCTGTTCTATGAAGCTGTCGGGGACTCCCAGCCCGATTATTTTAACTGTTTTGCCCGGATGTTTGGTCACCGCATATTCTGATACTACAGAATGCAGACCTCCGGACACAACCCCATCTTCAATGGTTATGATGGTTTTACAACCATTAAAGGCATGGTCAAGTGCAGTTGTGTCAATTGGTTTGATAAACCGCATGTTGTAGTGGAGCACCTCAATCCCTTCATTTCTTGCTTTTGAAATGGCAGAGGAGGCAGCATTTCCGACAGGCCCGATGGTCAGTACTGCTATTCCTTTTCCTTCACTGATCAATTGGGCTTTACCAATTTCTATATGATTGAAATTGTCCCTCCATTCAAGGCCCTCGCCGTAACCTCTTGGGTAACGGATTATTGTAGCTCCGTATTCGGGGGATTGGACAGAGTAAAGCATATCCTTAAGTTCGACTTCGTTGAGAGGGGAGAAGATGGTGAGGTTGGGGATTGGCCGGAACGCCGCCAAGTCAAATACCCCATGGTGGGTTGCCCCATCTTCGCCAACCAATCCACCTCTGTCCAGACAAAAGATTACCTTTAGGTTTTGGGTTGCTACATCGTGGATCACGTTGTCATACGCTCTTTGTATGAAACTTGAGTAGACATTGCAATATGGTAACAGACCACGGGCTGCCATGCCTGCCGAAAAGGTAACTGCATGCTGTTCGGCAATACCAACATCGAAAGCCCTGTCCGGCATCTCTTTCATAAGAATATTCATAGAACAACCAGATGGCATTGCCGGGGTGATACCAAAAATTTTGTCGTTGGATTTTGCAAGTCTTAGCAGTGTTTCTCCAAATACGTCCTGGTAGCGGCTTTTCCGGAAATTTATGGCAGGTTTCCTTTCTCCCGTAACTTTGTCAAACGTGCCAGGAGCATGCCATGAAATCTGGTCATCTTCGGCTGGTTTGAACCCTTTCCCCTTTTTTGTCACAATATGGAGCAATTTGGGACCGGGTATATTCTTGATATCTTCTATCCTTTTTAACAAAAGAGGCAGGTTATTGCCATCTATAGCCCCAAAGTATCTGAACCCCAATGATTCGAATATTGAACTCTTGCCAAAGAAGGCTAATTTTGTACTTGTCATGAATTTTTGGAAGAGCATGCGGAGCTTCTTCGATGAGAGGATGTGCCAAACCTTCTCTTTGGTTTCGTTGTATAAATGTGAAGTTGTGACCTTCAAAAGATAGTTGTGCAGTGCCCCTACATTGGGGTCTATTGAAATATGGTTATCATTAAGAATAACAAGCAAGTTGGTTTTGAGAGAACCAGCGTTGTTGAGTCCTTCGTAGGCCAAGCCTCCGGTGAGGGCGCCATCTCCTATTACTGCAACCACTTGTTCTTGGGATCCCTCTTTTTGTGCAGCAACTGCAATTCCCAGTGCCGCTGATATTGATGTCGAGGAGTGGCCGACGCCAAACGCATCGTACGGAGATTCTGCCATTTTTGGGAAACCACTGATCCCTTTGTATTTTCTGTTGTATTTGAACAAATCCCGCCTGCCTGTAAGGATTTTGTGGGCATATGCCTGGTGTCCCACATCCCAGACTATTTTGTCTGTAGGAGTGTTGTAAAGGTAATGCAAGGCTACGGTAAGTTCAACAGCACCGAGACTTGCTCCTATATGACCAGGGTTGCCGGAACAGGCATCTATGATAAATTCACGGAGCTCTTTGCAGAGCTCCGGTAATTCGTCGGGTGATAACTTTTTAAGATCATCAGGGGATTCTATATTGCCCAGGTACCTCATTTCATTATCCAATTTCTTATAGGAACAATCAATCTTGCTAAAAGTTGTTCGTTGCTGTTATTTCTTCTTTTCCATGTTTGCATATTGCAATCCGTATCCCATTTTCTTATCCATGAATTTGAGAAGAAGGGAAACCACAATTGCGAGGGAACAGATGGCTGCAAATATGGACATTGTCAAGGTGTAGTCGTATTGGTTTACAGTTACTCCATCCTTTACTATTGTCCCTACAATACTGTATTTGTTGAGCACATTGCCTACCATTATGGGAACCAGCATCAGACCAATATTTTGGATGTAAAAGGTAAGTGCGTAGGTTGTTCCTAGTTGTCTTTCGGGCATGATCTTGGCGAGAGAGGGCCACATTGCAGATGGTACCATTGAAAAAGCAATACCAAGTAATATCATAAGGATTATAGCCATCCACCACTGGTCAATAAAGGGCATTGCAAAAAGAATGTGAACGCTCACCAGCAAGAAGGAACCACCAATCATAAGGTCGGCACCATGTCCGATCTTGTCGTATATCCTTCCAAAAAGAGGGGTAAGCACAATGGCTCCAAACGGGAGCATACTTGGAATCAGCCCCGAAAGCTTAGGGTCTACGCCAAATTTGAACTCCATCAGACCTGCTGCATATTTTAGGAACGGGAAAACAGCTGAGTAAAACACCACGCAAAGTATGGCTATGAGCCAAAAACCCTTGTTGTTTAGGACAGCTTTGAGGTCCTTCATATTGAAAGACTCTTCGGGTTCGGTTTCCTCGGCTTTGATCTGGACGTCAAGCTTCTTGTCGTAAACAGAGTATATTATGAAGGATAGGAGTCCCAGAATCAAAAGTACAAAACCAAAAAGAACAGGAGTGCTGACGTTACCGTAGCGGGAAGCGATCATAGGTGAAAAAGCCAAAGCAGCAGCAGAACCCAGACGGGCCAGGGAAAGCTGCATACCCATTGCCAATGCAAGCTCTTTGCCTTTGAACCATTTTACTATTGATTTGCTGACTGTGATTCCGGCAACCTCGGCACCAACACCAAAGATACCAAATCCAACAACAGCCCAGACAACCTGCATCTTGTACTCATCCCCAAGGAACATCATGGAGTTTCCGAGCAGTGATTGGTCTGTAACAGCCCAGTATTTGATGCCGATACCTACTACCATCAGGATACTTGATAGTATACCACTGAATCTAATGCCTTTTCGGTCAAGGATAATACCACCGAATATGAGCATTCCGAGGAACACATTGAAAATTGAGTATGAGCCTGCAAACCATCCATATTCGGAAGGGTTCCACTGGTTGTGCCGTTCCAGCATTGTTTGCAGGGGCGAAAAGATGTCCGATGCAACGTATGCTGCAAACATTGTTAGCGCAACCAAAAGAAGCATAAGCCATCTCATGGGTGCGGAGTCACGTAGTTGTACTGACTGATTTTTCATTTACTTTAGTTTTAGGGTTGTTATCTTATTATTGTTTGTTCTCTGTCGGGACCCAGTGAAATAATAGAGACCGGAACACCAACCTCTTTTTCGATAAACCTTACGTAACTCATGAATTCAAACGGGAGGTCCTCCTCTTTGGTAACCTTGGTGAGATCCTTTTTCCACCCTTTGAACTCTTTGTATACTGGTTCTATGGTTGCATAAGTGTCAAATGGTACCTTGTCGGTTATCTCCCCGTCAATATTGTACTGTACTGCAATCTTGATTGTCTCAAAAGTGTCAAGCACATCTGCTTTCATCATAATGAGGTTGTCCACTCCGTTGATCATTACAGCGTATTTAAGGGCAACCATGTCAAGCCATCCTGTACGGCGGGGCCTCCCGGTGGTAGCTCCAAACTCTGCACCCATTTTGCGGAGCAGCTCTCCGGTACTATCGTGAAGTTCGGTAGGGAAAGGGCCGCTGCCTACACGTGTACAATAGGCTTTGAAAATCCCGGATACCTTTCCTATGTGGCCGGGAGCGATTCCAAGCCCGATACATGCACCTGCTGTTACTGTATTTGACGATGTTACAAAAGGGTACGATCCAAAATCCACATCCAGCAACGATCCTTGTGCTCCCTCGGCAAGGATGCGTTTGTTTTCCTGGAGGTATTTGTTGAGGAGATACTCTCCGTCGATGAACCGGAACCCTTTCATATACTCTGCAGCTGCAAACCATTCGGTTTCATTTTGCGCAGGATCGTACTGGTAATCGAACTGTTTGAGGAATGAAACGTGTTTGCTTTTCAATGACTCGTACCTCTCCTTGAAATCCTTGGTAAGGATATCTCCTGTCCTGAGTCCGTTACGCCCTGTTTTGTCCATGTAAGCCGGACCAATCCCTTTTAGGGTTGAGCCAATTTTGGATGCACCCTTGGCGTTTTCGGATGCGGCATCGATAATCCTGTGTGTAGGAAGAATAAGGTGTGCTTTTTTGGAAATCAGGATCCTTTCACGTACGGGAACCTCTGCCTTTTCCAGCTTGAGGCACTCTTCCATGAAAGTGATTGGATCTATTACAACGCCGTTGCCAATTACATTGATGGAATTTTTCCTGAAAACACCCGACGGTATGGTGTGTAGTACAAATTTTTTATCTTCGAAATGGAGGGAGTGGCCTGCATTAGGGCCTCCCTGAAACCTGGCTATTACGGGATATTGCTGTGCCAGAACATCCACAATTTTTCCCTTCCCTTCATCTCCCCACTGGAGACCCAATACTACATCGACTTTCATTATTTGATTTTAATATTAAAAAGGCAGATCATCAATATCTGATTTATCTGCAATGGTTTCATTGATTATTGCTTCGGGTGTCGGGGTCTCCCTGGGTTGCCGGTTACCAGCTTTGTCCAGTAAGATTATTGAGGTAGCAAGGATTTCAATGGACTCTCTTTTTTCCTGGGTGGTTTTGTCCATCCATGTGTCGGATTTTATCCTGCCCTCTATGTACAGCTTGCTCCCTTTTTTAATGTAATCTGCTGCAAGGTTGGCCAGTGACTGCCAGCAAACGATGTTATGCCACTCAGTTTGTTCGACCAGTTCCCCGGTTTTCTTTGAACGGAATTTTTCGGTTGTTGCTAATGAAAAACGGGCAACCCTGGTGTTATCCGAAAGGTCCCTTACCTCTGGCTCCCTTCCCACGTTCCCTATCAACATTACCTTATTGAGTGACATCTTTTTGAATTTTGCAAAGACAAAGATAAAAAAAATTAGCTATCATGAGCCAACCTAAACATAGCTTTGACATCTGGTTCCCTGTTCGTGAAAATCCGGAATCCGGGTATGGCTTGGTGTACAAGCCATTCAATTCCCGAAATGTATTCTTTGGAGATTACTGAGTTCAAGACAGGTTTTTTATAGTTGGCTTCCAGAATTATAACGCTATCCAAAGGAATCCCGGAAAACACCGGGGATAAAACAGGAATAGTGTAGACAAGCAAACCGAACCTATGGAAGGCATTGCGAAGCTCTCCCTCTTCCATGAAATCTGTTCCGGATCTTTGGGATAATTCCCTTCCTTTTGATTTATCTCTGTTTACTATTGTGATATTGAACCCTTTTTTTTTCAAAATATAGACAGCTGCTTTTGCTGCACCTCCGGCGCCGGCAACCAATACATTGCAAGGGAGCACACCTCTTTGCTCAATTGGACCGGTAACACCGTAGCAGTCGGTGTTATATGCTTTTATACCACATTCTGTCCTTACTATCAGGTTGGCTGCCCCTGTCGATTGTACTGTTGGATCGCAGAGTGTGCAATATGAGAGAATATCTTCTTTGAAAGGAGTTGTGATGTTGGCTCCTTTGTAACCTTCGGTGTAAAATTTCTCCATTGCCTTGTCCAGATTGAGTGTATCTATTAGTCCATATGTGGAACCATCGGAGTGGCCTCCTGCTGCTACAAAAAGTGCCGGGCTGAGAGAGTGTGTAATGTCATTACCTATGAGGGCAAATTTATTCATTGCTTTTCCCTTTGTCGTAAAGCTTCGTAGCATAATATGGCAGCCGAAACCGAAACATTGAGCGAGTCAAGTTTGCCAACCATTGGTATCATGATTTTCTGGTGGGCCTTCTCTCTCCAAAAACCGGATAATCCTTCCGATTCTGCACCCAAAACTATTGCAGTGGGATTGGCCATTTTTGCTTGATAATATAGTACGGAATCTTGCAATTGTGCCGTAAGGATGGAGATGTTATTGTCAATTAGCCATGTGTGAGCCTCTTCCGAGGTGCTTGCGGCAATCTGGTTTGTAAATACTCCTCCAAGACTGGAGCGGATGATGTTGGGGTTGTAGATATCGGTAAGCGGGTCGCATACAATGACTGCATCAGCACCTACAGCATCTGCTGTACGGAGCACAGCTCCCAGATTCCCCGGTTTTTCCACACTCTCAAGCACTATTACAAGTGGGTTACTTCCAAGGGTGATGTTTTCCAGCCTGTGTTCCCTTGCCTTTAGGATTGCGATTACACCTTCTGTCCCTTCCCTGTATGCAATCTTTGAGTAAAGTGCAGGTGTTACCTCATACAGGGTCCCTTTGTTGCTGGGTGCCTGGAAGCTTGGTGCAATTTCCCTGCATATGAAAAGGGATATAACATCGTATCCAGAGTCGAGAGCTTGGCGGAACTCTCTCATTCCTTCAGTTACAAACAGAGAGGTTTCCCTGCGGATCCGGGATTTTTCCCTTAGCTGCAGCAACTCCTTGATCTTTGGATTTTGGGCAGAAGAGATTTGTTGTATCAGCATCACAAAGTTGGTTGTTATTCCTCTGCAACCCCCTCTGTATCTTTTACAACAGGCTTTTCGGGCCTCATTTGGGGGAAGAAAAGCACATCCTGGATGGATGGGGAGTTGGTCATCATCATTGTGAGCCGGTCAATACCAATACCCATGCCGGAGGTAGGAGGCATGCCATATTCAAGGGCCCTTACAAAATCCATATCAATGAACATGGCTTCGTCATCTCCTTTGTCTTTTAGCATTACCTGCTCCTTGAACCTTTCCAGCTGGTCTATGGGGTCGTTGAGCTCACTGTATGCGTTCGCTATCTCCTTGCCGTTGACAAACAATTCAAACCTTTCGGTCAGAGCCGGATTGGAGCGGTGACGTTTGGTCAGGGGGGAGGTTTCCACAGGGTAGTCAGTTATGAATGTTGGTTGTATAAGGTGGTGTTCGCAATACTCTCCAAAGATTGCATCAATTAGTTTGCCTATACCCATGGTTTTGTCTGCAGCGACATTCAATTTTTTACAAACTTCCCTCAGTTGCGCTTCGTCCATACCGGACACATCCACTCCTGCATACTCTTTGATGGCATCCAGCATGGGAAGCCTGCGGTAAGGGGCTCTGAAGTCAATTTCCTTTTCACCGATTGTGAGCAAGGTTTTGTCATGAAGGTTTAGGGCAACTTTTTCAATCATCTGCTCAACAAACTCCATCATCCAAAAATAATCTTTGTATGCAACGTAAATTTCCAATACAGTAAACTCCGGGTTGTGGGTTCTGTCCATTCCTTCGTTGCGGAAGTCCTTGGCAAATTCGTAGACACCGTCAAACCCGCCAACGATAAGCCTCTTAAGGTATAGTTCGTTGGCAATCCTCAGGTATAAAGGAATATCCAGTGCATTGTGATGGGTGATGAAAGGACGGGCTGTAGCTCCTCCTGGGATGGGCTGGAGTATGGGTGTCTCTACTTCAATATAGCCAAATCCGTTGAAGTAATTGCGCATGGTGTTGATTATGCGGGTTCTCTTGATAAAGGTTTCCCTTACTTGAGGATTGACAATCAGGTCTACATAGCGCATCCTGTATCTTTGTTCGGGATCAGTAAAGGCATCGTATTTTTGACCCTCCTTCTCCTTGACTATCGGCAGTACTTTAAGTGATTTGCTAAGAACCTTTAGCTCGCTGGCGTGTATGGAGAGTTCTCCGGCGTTGGTTATGAAGGCATATCCTTTTATGCCAATGATGTCCCCAATATCCAAAAGTTTTTTGAAGATGGTGTTATACAGTGTTTTGTCTTCTCCCGGGCAAATGGAATCTCGTTTGACGTATACCTGAATCCTCCCCGGCATATCCTGTAATTCAATAAAAGAGGCGGCTCCCATTACCCTGCGGGTCATGATTCTGCCTGCAATTGAAATATCCTTGAAATTTTCCTTTTCGGGTGAAAAATTATCCTTTATCTCCTGAGTGTTTGTGTTGATTTCAAAAGATTCGGCAGGATATGGATCAACTCCCAACTCCCTCATGGCACTCAGGGATTCCCTTCGAATCTGTTCCTGCTCGTTTAACTCTGTAAATTCCATTTGATGATATCTGTTTTTTTGTAAAGCACAAAAATAATTTTTTTTAATGACAATCGAAATTAATCTGTAACTTTGCGAGGATATGGCTGTAGAAAAGAAATGGATAGTAAAAGAGCCGGGAAATCCCGCACTGGTTAGGCAGTTGTCTGCTGAGTTGGGTATAGATCAAACTCTAGCAAACCTTTTGGTACAGCGTAACATCAAATCGGCCCAAGAAGCAAGGGCTTTTTTAAGGCCTCAGCTGGACCAGTTGCACGATCCTTTCCTGATGAAAGATATGAACCTGGCAGTTGACAGGTTGTCCAGGGCTTTGAACACAAAGGAGAAAATCCTGATTTACGGGGACTACGATGTGGACGGTACAACGGCTGTCTCGCTCGTATATTCTTTTTTGAGGAAATATGGCGAGGATAACCTGGATTATTATATTCCAAACCGCTACACTGAGGGGTATGGGATCTCTTACAAAGGAATAGATTACGCACACGAAAATGGCTTTACCCTGATAATAGCGCTGGACTGCGGAATAAAAGCTGTAGAGAAGGTGCAATACGGTGCCGAACGGGGAATTGACTTCATTATTTGTGACCATCACCTTCCTGATGACAGGTTGCCCGAAGCTTGTGCTGTCCTCGATCCAAAACGGACCGACTGTAGCTACCCTTTTGATGATTTGTCGGGTTGTGGCGTAGGATTCAAGTTTATGCAGGCATTTGCAATGATAAAGGGAATCCCGTTCGACAACCTATTATCTCTGCTGGACTTATTGGTAGTGAGCATTGCTTCGGATCTGGTCTCCATAACCGGGGAAAACAGGGTTTTGGCCTATTACGGACTAAAGCAACTAAACCAGTCTCCAAGGAAAGGACTTCTCTCGATTATTAAGTTGTCGGGGCTGGAAAAGCACATGATTACTATCGACGATATTGTTTTCAAGATTGGTCCAAGGATCAATGCTGCAGGAAGGATGGAATCGGGGAAGACTGCCGTGGACCTTTTGACCTCCAGAAACGATAACGATGCCCGGATCATAGGAGATACAATCAATACCCATAACAACGACAGGAAAAACGAAGACAGGAAGATAACCTTTGAGGCTGTAGAGATGGCCTCCAAGGTAAAGGACTTTGCCGGAATGAAATCAACTGTTGTTTACAACCCCGACTGGCACAAAGGTGTGCTTGGGATTGTGGCATCAAGACTGGTGGAAAGCTACTACAGACCAACAATTGTCCTGTGTAAATCCAACGGGTTCATAACCGGATCGGCAAGGAGTATTCCAGGTTTTGACCTTTACGAGGCAATCGAGAGTTGCTCTGACATGCTTGAAAACTTTGGTGGACACATGTATGCTGCCGGGTTAACCCTTAAAGAGGAAAACTTTGACAGATTCAAGAGAAGATTCGAAGATTATGTGACGTCCAAAATAACTACCGAGATACTAACTCCGGTAATCAATATAGATACCTATTTGGATTTTAAGCAGATAACTCCGCGTTTCTTTAATGTACTCAAACAGTTCCAGCCATTTGGGCCAGGGAATCTTTCTCCGGTATTTATCTCGGAAAAGGTATACGATAACGGAAATGGCAGGAAAGTTGGTTCCGATTCGGGTCACCTTAAGCTGGAACTAATACAAGAAGATGATTTTCATAGGCATATTTCGGCAATAGCATTCAACCGCTCCGAACATTTCGAGCACTTAAAGTCCGGAAATCCAGTAGACATCTGCTATTCAATTGCAGAGAACTATTACCGGGGGATTGCCAATATACAGCTAAGGGTAAGGGATATCAAACTTGTCGAAGAGCCTTTCTAGCCCAAAATCACAAAACATCCATTATTTTGATGAGGATATCTTTCATTGAGAGATTATCTACATCTATTACATGTGATGCACACTCCTGATATCCTGGTTCCCTTTCATGAAAAAGTTCTGCAATTTTCCCCGATTGGAACAAACCTTCGGAATCCTTTACCAGAGGCCTTTGTTTATGACTTTTTTCCAGCCTGCTTGTAAGGGTTTCAAGGGATGCTTTAAGATAGATGCAGTAGGTCATCGTTTTGATTAACTCCCGGTTCTTATGTGACAACAATGCACCTCCCCCGAGGGAGAGTATCAGTACCTTCTCTCTGTTATTTGACAAAATATCTTCCAGTGCCTTCTCTTCGGCATTGCGGAAAACCTCCTGCCCTGATAAGCCGAATAATTCCACAATTGGAATACCTCCGTGGCTCTCTTCTATGTATTTGTCAAGGTCAATAAGCTTGCAGTACAGGTGCTTTGAGAGCGAAGCAGCAATCGTGCTTTTACCTACCCCCATAAAACCTGTCAATGATATTACCATCTGCTTGAAATAATTAGAATAGGGTGGGAGAGTCAGTTATTTCGCCGGATCGCTCTTCGGATGGTAAGGGATTTTCAACCGCCTCTTGCAAATTCTCAATTTCATCGGGTTCGGAAACCTCCTTCATGAGAGGTTCGGTGAATCTTACCATACTGACCTCGGATGTTGTGAGACGCTTGCCTTTTGCACGAAAACTTTTTACTCCGATGAATAGCTCGGCATCAATTAGTTCGGGCATTTTTTTGGAGTGTTTGCCTCCAAAGGTAATCTCTACCTGTGGGAATTTATCGCAGGAAATCATATGCAAGGTGGAGCCGGCTGATTCGTTTGTGAATAATTGCACAACATTGTCGCTCAGTTCAAAGGTGAAACGTTTAAGATAATAACTGGATGTTTCTCCATCATAGTAGAGTGCAGTATAAACCTTTGAAGGGTCCAGCTTCTCTACAAACAGGATTTCTCCCTGGTACCTGTTGCTGAGGTCGAAGTCTGTTGTGTAAAACTGTCCGTTTTTGCACACAGCCAGTATCCTGTCTCCATTAGAAAATTCACCAAGGAATTGACCCCTTGAGTCGGTGTTTAGCCTGTTTATATCCTGGTCGAACCAAATTGGCACACCTCCAAACTGTGAAATTCCTTTGGATTTGAGTTGTATTTTGTGAACGGGATTTTTGCTGAGGATGTTTCCCATGGATCCCCTTCCTTTGATTGCCAGGTTGGCAAAGTCAAACTCAAATATGAGTTTCTTTAGTTTTGGCCTAGGTTTGAGGAACACCTTCAATACCTCGCCTTCACCATTAGGATTTGCTGTAAACCAAAGGATTTGACTCCCCTCCTTTCCTTGGGTAACATCATACTCCTTATCCCTGGTTACTCCGGTCACAGCAAATCTCTTCACGTAAAAATCCCCACCTTTGCCGTTGCGGTAAACCACATTGTATATAGTACGTTCGTCGTTACGTACAAAGACGGCTGCGTGAATGATATCCCGCCCAACAAATTGTTTTTCGGAAATTTTAGTAACAATGAGCTTGCCACTCTTAAGGAAAACGATAATATCGTCTATGTCGGAACAGTCACATACAAATTCGGCTTTCTCATCGCGTTTAAGATCCATTCCTATAAAGCCCTCTTCGCGGTTCACAAATAGCTTTGCATTTGAGGCGGCTACTTTTACAGCTTCGATGGTTTCAAAACTGCAGAGTTCTGTTTTACGGATAAAATTTTGGCCATATTTTTTCTTGAGAGACTGGAAGTATCGGATAGCGAACTGTGTCAAATGGTTAAGATTATATGTCACCTCTTCCATCTCTTTTTCGGTGCGGGCAATTGCCTCTTCGAGTTGCTTCACATCAAAGACAGAAATTTTCCGTACCGGTTTTTCTACCAGTTTAAGGACGTCTTCGGAGGTAACCTCCCTTTTGAGCAGGGTTTCGTATTTCTTCAATTCAGCCTCGACCTCTTTGAGCTGGTCATTCCATGTACGGGCATCTTTTTCCAAAAGCCTGTAAATTCTTTGTTCAAAGAAAATCTTTTCCAGGGATGTATAGTGCCATGCATCGTTTAACTCTGCAAGGCGTATTTCCAGCTCGTTCCCAAGCAGTGTGCGGGTGCGTTCGGTATTGTACCTGAGAATCACATCAACCCCTATGAAATGGGGTTGGTTATCCATTATGACGCAACAATTGGGAGAAATAGAAATTTCACAGTCTGTGAAAGCATATAGGGCATCTATAGTTTTGTCGGGGGAGATATCGTTATGCAGATGAATGACAATTTCGGCTCCTTGTGATGTATTATCGTCAATTTTCCGAATTTTTATTTTCCCTTTATCGTTGGCTTTGAGGATTGATTCTATCAGTTTGGAGGTTGTCAGACCAAACGGAACCTCTGTTATGGCAAGTGTCTTCTTGTCTATTTTTACAATTTTGGCCCTTACTTTGATTGAAGAGCCTCTCAATCCTTGGTTATAGCGAGTACAATCGGCAAGACCTCCCGTTGGAAAATCGGGGTAAATTGCAAACTCTTCCCCTTTTAGACATGCTATTGAGGCGTCAATCAATTCATTGAAATTATGGGGTAAAATTTTAGATGCCAAGCCGACGGCGATACCTTCGACCCCCATAGTGAGTAGAAGGGGAAACTTGGCCGGGAGGGATACCGGCTCTTGGTTACGACCATCGTATGACTTCATCCAAGAGGTTGTCTTTGGATTGAAAAGGACTTCATTTGCAAATTTAGTAAGCCTGGCTTCTATATACCTTGGGGCTGCAGCACTGTCCCCGGTAAGGATGTTGCCCCAGTTTCCCTGGCAATCTACAAGCAGGTCTTTTTGTCCTAATTGCACTAAAGCATCTCCAATGGAGGCATCTCCGTGCGGGTGAAACTGCATTGTATGACCTATGATGTTTGCCACTTTGTTGTACCTGCCATCATCCATCCGTTTCATTGAGTGCAGGATCCTTCTCTGGACTGGTTTGAGTCCATCGTCTATGTGCGGTACGGCCCTTTCAAGAATGACATAGGAAGCATAATCGAGATACCACTCCTTGTACATGCCGGTAAGCTTGTACCTTTTGTCTCCTTCGTTTATAAGTTTGTCATATTTGCTGCTTTCTGTAGCCTCCGGATTATCCAAAGGCTCTTCGGCCTCCAGGTCGTAGTCGATGTCGTGGTTACTCATTGTAGTTCAAATAGTTCTAGTCTAATCCTGAATATAACCGAACTGCTTGAGTTTTTTGTTGTCCTCCCTCCAGTCCGGATTTACCTTGACAAATATCTGTAAAAATACCTTCTTTTCAAAAAAGGTTTCCATATCTATCCTCGCCTGGGTCCCGACCTTTTTCAGGGATGCACCGGCCTTTCCTATCAGGATGCCTTTTTGGGAATCCCTTGTAACGTAGATTATTGCATCTATGTTATAAATATTTTCCTCCTCTTTGAACGAATCGATGACAACCTCTGTACAATATGGAATTTCCTTGCTGTAGTTTAAAAGAATTTTTTCGCGTATAATTTCACTTGCAAAAAAACGGAGGTTTTTGTCTGTAAAAATATCTTTGCCGTACCAAGCAGGACTTTCGGGCAATAATTCTACTATGCGGTTGAAAAGCGAGTCGAGATTAAACTTTTCGGTTGCCGAAATTGGAAATATTTCGGCCCTCGGAAGCAATTCTTTCCATTGACTGTAAAGCTCTTCCAACCTAACCTGGTCTGTCAGGTCGATTTTGTTGATTGCCAACAAAACCGGGACCTCCATTTGGTTGAGCTTGTCAATATACTCACGGTTTTTTGTTCCTTTTTCAAAAGTATCGGTAACATAGAGTATTATGTCGGCATCAGTCATGGCACCTCGTACAAATCCCATCATGCTCTCTTGTAACTTGTACCCCGGCTTTAATATGCCAGGGGTGTCAGAATATACAATCTGGTATTTTTCGCCATTAACAATTCCCATGATGCGATGTCGGGTTGTCTGGGCTTTGGCTGTTACAATAGATAATCTTTCTCCTACCAATGCGTTCATAAGAGTGGATTTGCCAACATTTGGGTTCCCAATGATGTTGACAAATCCAGAATAGTGTTTGTTGTCTTTATGAGGATTATTCATAGGCTCCCATCCTGAGCATTGCTACCTCTTGATCGGTCAAAAATCTCCATTGTCCCCTGCGCAGGTTCTTTTTTGTCAGGCCTGCGAAGAAAACCCTGTCAAGTTTTTTTACCTTGTAACCCAAGTGTTCGAAAATACGCCTTACAACCCTGTTCCTGCCGGAGTGGATTTCTAGTCCCACTTGATCCTTTTCTCCATCAACATAGGAGAGAGCATCTGCATGAACCAGACCATCATCAAGGGTTATCCCTTTCAAAATTTCTTCAAAGTCAGATCCTGAAAGGTTTTTATCCAGGAATACATGGTATATCTTTTTTTGATTGTTGGATGGGTGGGTCAGTTTTTCGGCCATTTCGCCATCGTTAGTCAACAAAAGAACTCCGGTGGTCATTTTGTCAAGCCTGCCAACCGGGTAAACCCTTTGGCTGCATTTGCCGTCAATAAGCTCCATTACTGTTTTTTCGGCATTTGGATCAGACATTGTAGTGACAAAATCCTTGGGTTTGTTCATCAGAATATATACTTTTTCTTCTCCTTTGAGTCGTTCTCCGTTAAACCGGATATCGTCGCTGTAGGTTACTTTTACTCCAAGTTGTGTGATTATCTCACCGTTAACTGTTACAAGACCTGCTGCAATATATTCATCGGCTTCCCTGCGGGAGCATATTCCTGAGTTGGAAATGAATTTATTAAGCCTTACAGTTCCGTCATTTGATTCCGGTGTCTGGTTTTTGGAGCGTTTGCTCCTCATAAATGGTTGACTATCTTTTATAGGTGCGTATTCACTAACAAAAGGTTTACGTTCTCCGTCGAAAGGTTTACGGTCGCGGTCGAAAGGTTTGCGGTCGCGGTCAAAAGGTTTACGGTCGCGGTCAAAAGGTTTACGGTCGCGGTCAAATGGTTTACGGTCGCGGTCAAATGGTTTACGTTCTCCGTCAAAAGGTTTGCGGTCGCGGTCAAAAGGTTTACGCTCTCCGTCAAAAGGTTTACGGTCACGGTCAAATGGCTTGCGCTCTCCGTCGAAAGGTTTGCGGTCACGGTCAAATGGTTTGCGGTCGCGGTCAAAAGGTTTGCGGTCACGGTCAAATGGTTTGCGCTCTCCGTCGAAAGGTTTGCGGTCGCGGTCAAATGGTTTGCGGTCGCGGTCAAATGGTTTGCGGTCACGGTCGAATGGTTTGCGGTCACGGTCGAATGGTTTGCGGTCACGGTCGAATGGTTTGCGTTCACGGTCGAATGGTTTACGCTCTCCATCGAATGGTTTGCGGTCGCGGTCGAATGGTTTGCGGTCGCGATCGAAAGGTTTACGCTCTCCGTCAAAAGGTTTACGGTCGCGGTCAAAAGGTTTGCGGTCGCGGTCGAAAGGTTTGCGGTCGCGGTCAAATGGTTTACGCTCTCCGTCAAAAGGTTTACGGTCGCGGTCAAAAGGTTTGCGGTCGCGGTCAAATGGTTTACGCTCTCCGTCGAAAGGTTTGCGGTCGCGGTTAAAAGGTTTGGCATCACTGCTTTCCTTTCTGTAGGGTTTACGATCACGGTCGAACGGCTTCGCATCACTGCGTTTGCCTCCACCTCGTTTGTCTCTGCCCGGAGCCCCGGCTCCGGCACGAGTCGAAAATTTATTATTTCTCATCTATTTTTAATTCGCTGCAAAGTTATGCTAATAAGAGATATTTTCCTATTTTTACGCACTCTAATGGTATAAATCATCCAAAATGGCAACCTTGTTTACATGCAGGAACTCTTACCTGGTCTTCAATCCCTTGTTGAAGGAGAATTTTAGGGTCTCCTTGAAATCTATACAGAGCAGCAAACTGAGATCGGTTCTGACTATACTTATCATAGCCATTGGTATTACATCATTGGTAGGAATTTTAACAGCAACAGACTCTTTGAAAGCTCTTATGAGCGAAAATTTCGGGAAAATGGGGGCAAATTCATTTTCAATAAGATCCAACTTTTCGGAAATCCAATCTGCAGCCAGACGTTCAAGGACAATCAACCGCAGGAATATCTCCTATAACCAAGCAACCAGTTTTGTAGAGAATTATCCGGTCTCCTCTGTTATTACAATTTCGGCAACAGCTATAAACAATGCAACAATCAAGGCAGGTTCAGAGAAGACAAATCCTACCATAAGGGTGGTTGCCACAGATGAAAACAACCTTGGCTTCATTGGGGCCAGAATATCCAGGGGGAGGAATTTCCATCCAAGGGATGTTGAATCAGCATCTTTTAATGCTATTATAGGATCGGGTGTGGCCTCGAGCCTCTTTAGAAGCGGAGATGCAATTGGCAAAGTTATAACTGTGGGTGCTGTGAGGTATGAGGTAATAGGTGTGATAGAGAGTCAGGGGGCAACTTTTGGCGGAGGTGCCGATTCTCAGGTGTGGATTCCTATATCCAATGCCCGAAGCTCTTTTTTGAATGACAACTCATTTTATTCTATAGGGATCATCCCGCTGGAAGGGACACAGGATGAGGCTATTGATAAAGCTACCCAGATATTCAGGTCTATCCGCAGGCTGTCTCCCACAGATGAGTCGGACTTCCGGGTTACGAAATCGGATGCAATGATGGAGGATGTTATGAAGATCATGTCTTATGTCACTATTGCAGCTTTTTTGATAGGCAGCATTACCCTGCTTGGTGCTGCAGTTGGTCTGATGAACATCATGCTGGTATCAGTAAAAGAGAGGACCAGGGAAATAGGTACAAGAAAAGCTTTGGGGGCAAATTCCAAAACCATCAAACAGCAGTTCTTGTTTGAATCAATTGTTATTGGCCAGCTGGGTGGTCTGTCGGGAATTGTGCTTGGGGTGGCTATAGGAAACCTTACGGCTGTGATAATGAAGACTCCCTTCGTTATACCATGGATTTGGATAATCAGCGGGATACTTTTGTGCCTTTTTGTCAGTATTGCATCGGGTTACATTCCGGCTGTCAGGGCTTCAAAACTTGACCCTATCGAGGCTCTCCGCTACGAATAGTTTTACTGCAATTTGAAAACATAGGTTATTGTGCCCTCCTGGACGGCGGGGGCGTTGCTGCTAAGGTTGAACTTGGCTTTAAGGGCAGCTTTTTTTGCAGCTTCCCATAAAGTTTTGTCCTGAACGGTTGTTCCCGTGGCCCCGGGAGTAGCACTAACAACGGACCCGTATTGATCTACAGATATCCTGACTACGACTCTTCCCGATTTATTGACTTTGTATTCGGGCTCCGGCAGAGACCCTACAACGCTTCTCCCCGCAAGTCTGGCTTGGGGTTCGTTCTCTACAGATCCGGTACGGGTATTGCCCTCAGCATGGCCAGCCCTCATTTCATTGCTTTCGTTTGTGGCTTTTTGAGGTGCAATTGAATCTGAATTGGATGCAGAGGGGAAAAGGGCCCTGCGATCAATCACAACTTGCCTTGGAGGTTCATACACATCCACGTCACCGGATTCCCCCATTGTGCTTTCGGCCCCTCGGTTTGCTCCACTTCCTGTAATAGAAGATTCGGAGCGCTGTACCAGACGGATCTCCTCTTGGGGGGTTGGCCTGATTGTACGGGGTTCATGCCCGGATCGTACTTGAATCGGTTTTGGAGGTTCCAATTCGAAGTCAACCTCAATGCCTGTCTCGGGCGGCGGTGGGTAAATGACATTGAACCCGGTATTGAAAAAAAGTACCCCCAGCAAAATATGAAATGATGCTGCCAGAGACACGCCAATCATCTTGGCTTGCCTCTGCTTGTCAGTACTTGTTTTTAAGTTTCGGGACATGCTATTCGGGTGCTGTTGCTAAAATTATCCTGTATTGGTTTCTTTTTGCAATATTCATAATGTTTACCACTTGTTCCATAGGGACACTCCTGTCTACATGGAGGGAAACTGTAGGGTCTTCGGTTTCGGACAGCTCCTTTTGAAGGAGGGATTCAATTTCGGAAAGCGGTACAGGTGTGTTCTTTCCATTTATATGAAACGAAAAGGTATTGGATTGTTGATAGTGCTTGATGGATATACTTACCATTGGCTTTGCCGAGACCTGGTTTGTGCTTTTGGGCAGGAGCAGCTTTAGGGCGTTTGGATTTACAAGCGTAGAGGTAACCAGGAAAAAGACAAGCAGCAAAAATACTATGTCTGTCATCGAGGACATGCTGAATGATGAGTCTACTTTGGATCTGCGTTTGATTGCCATAATTGTTCTTATTTACCTGCGGGTTCGTGCAAAAGATCCATGAATTCAATGGTATTGCTCTCCATTTTGTAAACTATGTTGTCAATTCTTGCAGTAAGGTAATTGTAACCAAAGTAAGCCATGATTCCTACCGTCAGACCGGCAACAGTTGTTACCATCGCCGTGTAAATACCTCCGGAAAGCAGGGTTATGTCTACGTTGCTGCCAGCTTGGGACATATTGTAGAAAGCCTGGATCATACCTATGACAGTACCAAGGAACCCTAACATGGGAGCACCCCCTGCTATGGTTGCCAGCATAGGCAATCCTTTTTCAAGTTTGGAGACTTCCAGGTTTCCCATGTTTTCCACAGCTGTCTGGATGTCATTCAGAGGCCTTCCAATTCTCTCAACCCCTTTCTCTATAAGCCTTGCGATAGGAGTTTCCTGAGCCTGGCAAAGGTTTATTGCAGCTTTTATTTTTCCTTCGTGTATATAGTCGTTGATGTTACGCATGAAATTCTCGTCTATTTGGGAGGCCTTGCGGATTGCCCACCATCTCTCTCCAAAGATGTAGAGAGCAAGTATGGAGAGTGCTAAAAGGGGAATCATTATCCATCCACCTTTAAATGCCATGCTTATTAAAGAAAAGGAGAGCTCCTCCTTTACCGGGGGAATCTGGGCAATGGTCTCTGCAGCTTCTTGACCGAGTGCCATTAGAATATGAGTAATCATAAAGTCTAGGGGTTATTTGTTGTTTTATTATAATACGTCATTTGCAAAAGACAAAATTACAATAATTGAGCCACAACTCAAACAAATACTAGTACCTCCTTACAACGGATCCACCCGAAAGAGAAGTCCAAACCTCAGGAGTACCTAAATAGGAGACCTTGCTACCCCCAGATGCCACGACATTCAAATAATCGGAGACATTCAAAAAAGCAACTCCACCGCCCGAAATATTTACCCAAGAAAATTGGGTAAGTAAGCCTCGGGCGTCTGTCTCACCTCCACCTGAGGATTTGAAAAACAGCTCATCACAATATCCATCTACGAATGCTGAGGATCCTCCCGACAGCGAAAGGTCCATCTTCAACAGATCCAGGTAACCCCACAGCTCTCCGCCTCCGCTTATGCTGCAGATCAAATAATTGTCATACCACCCATTTTCGAAGTCAACCAATCCGCCTCCACCGGAGTAAACAGATTCAAGAATATCGGTTGTAAGGTAAACCCTGATGAGCGGGGAGCCGGTAAAGGTGACACCTCTCATGGGATAAATCCTCAACGTTTTATCAATGACTTCGGTAATAATGTATTGATGGAGGTTTTCGTTTGCTTCAATAATCACTTCTTGTCTGTTTCCTTGCCGGATTATAAGCTCCATGCCACCCGAAACAGAGACAGATCGGAATATACGTGTGGGGCGTTCATACCCTGTGATCCTCCCGCGGGGAACAACAATTTCCAGTTCAATACAGGAGTTGGCAATGAGTAAAGATGCCATTAATAAGATGAAAACTCTTCTCATGAATAATTATATTGTATTGGATATAGACGAAGTTATAGCGGCATATGTTGCAGCAAACCTGGATTTTTTTTGCAGAATGTACGGAATTCAACCATGAATTGAGATATCCTTAAGCAGAACCGGGTTCAGTATTTCAATATCTTTTTCCTTAAGTACGATTATCTGATCTTTCTCAAAATGTCTCAGAATTTTGATTGCATTCTCAACCGAGATTCCGGCAAATCCGGCAATCTCTTTTCTGCCAAGAAGAATGAATATATCGGGTTCTTTTTTCTTAACTTCTCCAAGGTAAAGCAATGCTTTGGCTATTTTACCATTCATCTGGTTGAATAAAAGGGTTTGGATGGAAGAGTAAAGGACCGAGTTGCTGCGGATGTATCTCTTAATCAACTCTGATGCAAATTTTGCATTGGATTCCAGGACGTTGGATATTGCAATCTTTTCCACGAGCAAAGCATGACAATCGGTAAGTGTTGTTGCCGAGTATTCAAATAATCCTTCGGTAAAAATTGAGGAGAGCCCAATGAAATCTCCGGCACTGACAATCTCCAGATTGAGGTTCTTATTCCCGTTTCCTTCAATGAATTTAATGGCCAATCCATTAACAATAAATAGGATATAAGATGCATACATGCCTTGTTTAGTCAGGTTTTCCCCTTTGCGGAACTTGACCTGAGTACGTGATGTCTTGACTATTGCAAGCTGGTCTGGAGTAAGGGATGCAAAACAAGGGGCCGAAATGTCGCAAATATATTCTTTGTCGTTTTCCTGAATGGTTTTCATGGTTGATCTGTTATTGTGCAAATTTAATTTATTAAACCGAGTGGGTTGCAGAATGCAGCTCTTTTTTGTAATTTTACTGTCAAAGAAACCTTTTTTTATATTACTCTGATGAGAAGATACTTTATTTTCACTTTTCTTTTTTTCTTCAACTTTTCAGTTGCTTTGGCCGATTCTACAGCTATAAGGTTGTTAAGTGAATATGTACAGATAGAATCCGTATCGGGGAAAGAAAATGAAGCAGCATACTTTATGGCAAATGAATGCCGAAAAGCAGGATTTGTGGTAGAATATATCAATGATACAACCGGTTCGGTTAATTTTGCCGCTTCCCTCTATCCTCTCTCATGGAACAAACCCAACATTGTATTCCACAATCACATGGATGTTGTTCCGGCAGGGAGTGGCAAGTATTGGGATTATCCCCCTTTTGGAGGAGTTATAGACAAAGGAAAGGTTTGGGGCCGAGGAGCCATGGATAATAAAGGTCTTGCGATAATCCAGTTTTTTGCAGCCAAGAATTTCTTGAGGAGTTCATATGATCTTGATTTACCCTATAATGTTACACTGTTGTTTGTGTCGGGAGAGGAGACCGGAGGAATCACCGGCAGCAAAATTGTGGCAAAGGATTTTATTGAGAAGTTCAATCCACAGATTGTGATAGGAGAGGGTGGGGCCGGAATGGATGACCTGGGTTTCCTTACAAAGAAGAGCCCAATCTTCGGCATTACTATTGCCGAAAAGCAAAACCTTTGGCTCCGGTTACGATGGAACACCGATTATGCCGGGCATGCTTCAATTGTAGAAAATGACTATGCCAGCATGCTTATGGTGAATGGGCTCTACCGTCTTCTTAACCATCCTATGCCAATAATAATCACAAATGAAGCTGCTATTATGTTCAGGGCCTTGGGAGAGGCAATAGGAGGAGTAAAAGGTTCTGTAATGAAAAAACCGGATTCCAGACTATTTTTTAAAGCTTTGGAATTGATGTCAAAAAACGACCCCGAAGTAAGGGATTTGGTAACCAATAAAATCACTTTAAGCGGCATTGAGGCCAACAGGACTGCTTTGAACCAGAACTCCAATACTGAGAGTGCATACTTGGATGTGAGGCTGTTGCCGGGAACATCAGTTGAGGAGATCATGTACTATATCAAATCTGTAATAAACGATGACATTGTTGAGATAGATATTATTGACCGTGGAATGGCCTCTGCAGGGACTGTACCCGATAAGTATTTTGCCCTGCTTGCCTCTGCAATAGAAAAAGAGTTTACAGATTCCAAGGTTATACCAATGCTATTGCCTGCATCCACCGACAATAATTTCTTTCGGGCGCTGGGTATCCCTGTTTATGGTATCAACCCCATGATGGTATCGGACAAACAACTTAAGGCAATTCATAACTACAATGAATTCATTAAAATAGAGGATGTAACTAAGGGAATAGTTGTTTTCTCTTCTTTTCTTGAAAATCTCCTTTATCAGTAAAAATAGTGTTGCAAATCATGTTTTTGACTGGTCAATATCATTGTTAAATATTTGTTTGTTAGTTGTATAGGCTCTACTTTTGCACTGTTGACTAAATTACTAATCAATTAAAGCAAAAGTTATGTTGTATACAAATCTTAAACATATTGAAACAGCGGCTGATCACGCTAAAATTATTGGATCTGATGAAAATGTGATGGTGATTTGCGGAAGGATGGGACCAATGTGTATTCCTGTTTATGAAATCGCAGAGGAGCTGGAAGAGGAGTACAAGCATGTCAAGTTTTATGACATGGAGTTTGACAACCCCGAAGCTCATGTGATAAGGAACATTCCGGAGGTTCGTGGGTTCATGGGTATCCCATTTACAATTTATTATAAAAACGGAAAAGTTGTGAAGGCGACATCCAGCATTCAAACCAGGAACCAGGTTACTGCAATATTGAATGACAGTTTTGGTTCTCCAACCAAGTAGTTGAGTTATGGACAATACAAAACATTACGATGTTATTGTCCTGGGTGCAGGTCCTGCCGGTTTGACAGCCGGCATTTACCTCTCCAGGGCCAGGCTTAAAACACTAATTGTGAGTGAGGGTGTTGCCGGAGGGCAGATGGTTCTGACCCATGAGATTGCAAATTATCCAGGTGTTGAGAGTATCAGCGGTTACCAGCTTGCCAATATCATGAAGAAGCAAGCAAAGAGTTTTGGTTGTGAAATCAGGTCAAACATATCCATTGCAAGGATTGAACTCAAGGGGAGCATAAAAAGTGTAGAGTTATCGGGGGGTGAGGTTTTTACTTCCGATGCTGTTTTACTAACCTCGGGGGGGCGCTCCAGGACTATAGGCGCCAATGGCGAAGATCTGTTCAAGGGAAAAGGGATCTCGTACTGTGCCACTTGTGATGGTGATTTTTTTACAGACAAAAGGATTTATGTTGTTGGAGGAGGAAACTCGGCTCTTGAGGAGGCTGTCTCATTGACCAAGTATGCTTCTAAAGTTACAATAATACATCAATTTGACCATTTTCAAGCATTTGAGCATGCAATTGATGAGGCCAGAAAAAACCCTAAGATTGATTTTATCATGGAGTCTTCCGTTGTGTCATTTAACGGAGATGAAAAGCTGGAGTCAATTGATATTAAGAACCTCACAACAGGGAAAACCGAGAGGCACTTGACTGACGGGGTCTTTGTATTTATTGGTTATGTGCCTAATACAGAATTTGTCAAGGATATGGTTGAGACAAACCAGTGGGGTGAGATTGTTGTCAAACCTGATATGTCGACATCGTTGGCAGGAGTGTTTGCAGCAGGGGACAGTATTGCAAAAAGGTACAGGCAAGTTACCACCGCTGTTGGTGATGGCACAGTTGCTGCATTGGCAGCATCTGCCTACATTAACGAATTGAAAAAGGAGAGCAGGGATTAGTCGAAATCGTTCTTTTTTATCAGGTAATAGCCACCGGCAAGAGAGATGATCAGTGCAGCAAGCCCAAGACTGGTGATACCATCGGTATCACCAAAGTCATAGGCGATCAATTTTCGTCCGATGGCTATCAATCCTATCAATAATATATTGAGTACCTTGATGGAATGTCTCTGTACGTAGACGGAAAATGTGTCTATCAACTCAATCGCAATTAGTATGTTAAAGAAAACCGGCAGTACCTCTTTGAGCAAAGCGTTTGAAATGAGCAGCCTGCCATCTGTGTTGCTCCCGCTTATGATTGATGCTCCAAACTGGTACACCAATTCTACAATTTCTACAATAATATAGCTAACCAGGACAAAAACCAGGAAAGTGAATACTATTTTTTCAAATTTTTTTATTGATCGCATCAACATATGGCTAAATATTAAAATTTATTTTCGATACTGGTGTAATTACCTTAGGTGGTCAAAGAACAGAATGCCATTGAGGTGGTCAATTTCATGCTGGAATATTACAGCAGTATAGCCTTCTATAAGTTCTCCCTTTTGGTTGTTGTCCATATCGTTGTACTCAACATAAATTGCATAAGACCTGTTCTTGGTTGTGCCTCTTATTCCCGGTACCGAAAGGCAACCCTCCCTGCAATCCTGTTTCATTTTTGAATAATGGGTTATGGCTGGGTTTAGGTAGGCTTCGAATGGTTCTCCCTCCTTGTCAAACCTTTGAACCAGGATTACCCTCTTGGAAATGCCTACCTGAGGTGCTGCGATTCCGACACCTGCTGTAAGGGAGTCGGTTACGGTTGCCTGCATACGGGATATCAGCGTCATAAGCAAGTTTTTATCGGCTACCGGGTCTACAGGAGAACAGATTTCTCTTAAAAACAAAGAATCTTCCATGTTATCACTCTGCAGCACCCTCATTGGCGAGTTGGTATGCTTCCCTTTGATAAGATAAGCTTGCGCAGGAGTAAATCCTGTGCCCTCCTCAGAAAGTTTTACGCTTAGAGAACCGCAGCTGTTGATGATTACTACAGTAATCAATATTATGGCAGAAACAATACTAATCTTTTTCATTTGATTCCGGTTTTTTGTAACGGTAAGATGCTTTGTGCAGTTTGTCCATTATTGCTTTTGCAATTCCTTGCCCAGGAATAGGTTCTGCAATTATAAAATCGGTCTGTATATCCTCCTCCAGAATGTGGAGTATAGAAAAGAGATTGACCGCTGCCTCTTTGATCTCCCCTTTTTTTGAAAGGTACAAGGTTTTGCCGATATCTTTTGGGGTGACTCCCGAAAATGAAACAAATGCAATAGAGCCCTTTGGTTTCAATTCATCAACAAGTGATTGAATATCTGAAAGGCTGGGACTTTTTGCCAAGAATATGGGTTTTTCGGGACTATAATGGGACTTGAGAAGTCCCGGAGATGCAACAGGATCTTTGGTCCCTTCAGTGGATTGAGGCAGGACGGACATGAGCTCATCAGCAGTGATTATCCCCTCCCTTAAAATCGTAAATCCGTCGGGGTTTAGTGCAATCACTGTGGATTCTATCCCAACGGTGCATTTGCCTCCGTCCAGGATCATATCTACTCCTTTTAGTTGCTTACTAACATGTTGGGCTGTTGTTGGACTTATCCTTCCGAATTTGTTTGCGCTTGGGGCAGCAATTGGAGTACCCGATACACGGATAAGATCAAGTGCCATCAAGTTGTCAGGCATTCGAATTCCAACAGTGGGCAGTCCCGATGTTACTATGTCGGGAACCTTTTCGCTTTTGGGCAGTACAATTGTGAGAGGGCCTGGCCAAAACTTTTGTGCAAGCAATATTACTCGGTCATCGTTGTTGAGGGTGAGCAAATCCAAGTATGATAAATCGGATATATGCACTATCAGGGGGTCGAACGAGGGTCTCTCCTTCTCTAGGAATATTCTGGCGACAGCTTTGGCATCCAGGGCATTTGCTCCTAGACCATAAACTGTTTCGGTGGGAAAAGCTACGAGTCCTCCATCCCTGATAATCTGTGCTGCTTTTTCTATTTGAATGTTTGGGATCATCCGATATAAGTTTATTGGGATTTTCCATAAAGTTTCTGATACAACTCAAGACTCTCCCTAAGTATCTCCAGGGCTGTCTCTTTATCAAAAAAATCTTTGACTACTACTGTTTTGTTTTCTAGCTTGGTGTAATCTTCGAAAAAATTCATCATTTCGGTCCTGGAGTGGGCCGGAAGTTCCGATATGTCGTTATAGTGGCTGACACTGGGATCCCCTGCTGCAACTGCAATAAGTTTGTCATCGGCTTCGCCGTTGTCCAGCATTCTCATAACCCCTATGATTTTGGCAGGGACTATGCAAAGTGGTACAAGCTCAATTTGGGAAAGGATGAGTATGTCCAACGGGTCTTTGTCATCGCAGTAAGTTTGAGGTATAAATCCATAATTTGCAGGGTAGTATACCGAAGAGTATAATACCCTGTCAAGGATCAACAGACCGTTTTCCTTGTCTAGCTCATACTTTGCTCTGGAGCCTTTTGGTATTTCAATTATTCCATTGACGAACTCCGGGATGTTCTCCCCCGGATGGACGCAATGCCATGGATTGTAATTATTGCTCATAGTTTTTGGATTGTACTTCCCGCAAAGTTAACGATTTTATCAATTGCCAGCTCTACTATCTCATCACGGTTGGTGTTGAGCCAGTTAAGTTTGCATCTAAAGTCGGGTGGCACACCTTCTTCGGCGTAATTGATCTTATCCAGATCGTAGGATTGTGTTATTGAAAACCTGTAAACCCATCCGTTTGGCAACTGTCCTCCGTTAGGCAGCCCTCCTCCTCCTCCTGTCGTTTCCCCAATGAGAAACACGTTGTCCATCGCTTTGGTTGCAAGTGCAAAGAATGTGGATGCACTGTATGAACCTCCGTCGATTAACACTACTACCGGTTTGCCAAGATACTTGATTTTGTCGGAGGGGGTAATGTAGAATGGTTCGTATGGGCCAAAGTCATCCCTGCCAGGACCATTTCGGGTACGGTTGTACATTACCAGTGTTTTTTTGTCGGTAAACCTGTTTAGTATCCTGGGTATGTTCACAAAATTGCCTCCCCCGTTTTCCCTTAGGTCTATTATAATCCCTATCGTATTCTTGTAGCGGTTGAGAAGAAAATCCATCTCTTCGTTCGTGACATTAGTCATGAATGTCTTGTACCTGATATAGCCGATTGATTGGTTTTTTACACGACCGTGCTGGAATCCACCTGTTGTATATTCACTCTCGTTTATATAATATTTTCGCACTATGTTGTAGTCAAAATTGTCCTCTCCGGCAATAATCGGGCGGTATCTTGAGACATTGAATGGAGACATCAGGTTGGTGTGGTCGTCGCGTAGTTCGTTGAGCATGTTGCCAAGCACATTGAAAAGGGAATCTTCGCTCATGCCGGTATACAACATTGGACGATACCTCTGCCTGACATGATCCCAGTCCACGCTTTTAAGGGTAAAGTAGGCATATTTTTTGTCGACTTCGTTCCAAAGGTAATCGAAGTTTTCAAATGGATCGTCTGATGCCCTGTCTTTATCGAATATCAATTTTTGGCACGAGTAGAGGAATGTGATAAGCAGTATGGTAATTATGGGGTTAATGTATTTCATACGGCTTTTATCTGAAGTTGAACATAATGGCAAATTTAACAGAGTGTCTGGCATAGTCGAATGGTTCATACTTTCCTGGAGCTGTATAGGCATCAAATATATATGAGACAGAGATAATATTCCCGTTGGAAAGGTGACCCATGAACCCGGTGGCAGCTATAAACCGCATACCATTGATTGAAAGACTATAATCGGAAAGAGTGTTGATTGAAGGACGGTCAATTTCGGGCATATAATTGTAGGCGTAGCCAGGCCTGAAGTTAACATTGATAATGCCCAAGTCGGTTTTTATGAAAAACGCGCCTCTATTCCCTTTTGACGTTAATAGTGACTTGCTGATTTTGCCTGAAAGGAGGATGTTTGTAATATTTTCGGCACCAAAAGAGTTGTTCATCAAGGCTTTGTTGTCCCGTATATTAAACGTGTTGACCAGAGTGCCTCCGGTATGCAGGATCAGTTTTTTGCCGATATTTTGCCAAACAGGATACAGCAGGGCGAGACTTGCTTCGATTGAGTGGAAATATGAGGAGTTGGATGTGTTGTTGAACTGGTTTTTATGTTTGCCGTTTGTATAATTTGCAGTTATGACAAGTTCATTTTTTTTATTCAGGGTATGAAACGACCCCGAAAGCGTCAGTACTTCGCCTGTGTAAAACAGTGGTGAAGTGGCATTATCCCTGAAGGTACTTATGCCGGGTGTTATGCCAAGTTCGATGTAGCTTTGCGAAAAACAAAGTGTTGTTGCTGCTAGTAATGCAGCAACAACAGCTGTCGTTCTCCTTAAGGAGTAATTGCAAACCTCTGTGGGTATCAATTTCGGTTGTGTTTGATATATTTGTCTACATATTTGGAATTCAGCAACTTTAAGACTCCAGTGTAATTCAGTTCGAACTCAATGAAATTGCCAACCTTGTATCCTTGGTTATTCTCGCCCAAGTCTACGACAGTAACATCCGAAGTAACTCCAACTACTTTGATTCCCTTGTCTTTGGGCTGTAGATGGTTGCGGTCAACATCAAGTATACCGACATCCAGTATTGCCCTGCAACTGGTATGTCCCTCCATATTGTCGGAAAATGTTACAGACTCCCCCTCCAGGTTTGTTCCAAGTTCGCCGATTGGTATGCTTGGTTTGTTTTTTAATTCAATAATCTGGGCGTAAAATTGGAAAATATCTGTTTCCATTCCATCAATCACTGTGTCGTTGTAGACGTCTGTGCCAAGGTAAAGTGTTTCTCCAACCCGGAAATGGTTGGTTGCAACTGGTAGCAGATTCTTGAGAATCAGTGGTATGGTAACAGAAGAGCCTGCAGAGACATATTTGATTTTACGGTTGAACTTTACTTCCAGCAGTTGTTTGTATATACTCAGTTGGATAAGTTTGTCGTGGCTGGGTAAAACTCCGTACATACAATTAAGGTTTGTACCTATTCCGATGACCTCAATATTTGGCAGGCTAAAGACTTTTTCGTAAAAATTTATGAAATTCTCATGCAAAACCCCTTCCCTGAGTTCTCCCATCTCGAGCATTATGATAATCTTGTGGATCTTGTTTTGTTTTACTGCCTCAGCAGAGAGCATCTGAATCGTGGATATTTCGGTATTCATGCTGATATCGGCATATTTTACAATCCCAGGTAAAAATCTTTTGGCTGGTGGTTTTATGTAGATGGTTTCAACATCGGGCCTTATTGACTTTATGACCTTGAGATTGGATAACCTTGAGTCACAAGCTTGCCGGATATCCATCTTAAGAAGTTCGGTAAGGTACTCCTTGTGGCCGCAGAGCATTTTTGTGACCACTGACCATTCTATATTTCTATCTTTGAAGAGCTTGTCAAGAAAGTCGAAGTTTTTTTGGAGTTTGTCTATGTTTAAGGTAATATGAGCCATTGTTATTTTTTATTAACCAATCTCATTTCTAAATACTTGTTGGTAAAACCAAGCCTTTCGTAAAGTTTTTTGGCCGGGTTATCGGGCTCTACATGGAGTGCGATGTTACCCTCTGACTGGTTTATTGCTGCTTCCATTAGTTTTTTCCCGATCCCTTTCCCCCGTAGTGTTTTGTGGGTGGCAATATAAACCAAAATGTTTTCGGGTATGTAACCCTCCATCCCTGTTCTGTTTATTACTACAGCAGCGGCCAACTCTGGGCCGGAGTGGTATGTCATTACAAATCCGCCGAAAGAGGGGTACTCCTCCAATGAGTAATCTATTGCTTTTGCGATGTCTTCTTTTGCATCTCCAAATTTCTCAAGGTGTTCATAAAGGAAACCGATGATTTTTCTCTTCTCTTCCAAAGTGGGTTTGTTTCCTTTGTTAAAGATTGTTATGTTGTCCATAATTGTGAATTTAAGCATTATATTAAATGCTTTGTTAATAAAAGTTCAATTTGTCTAACACTTTTATTAGTTAATTGGTTCATGAAATTTTGTAAAAAAAGTAAGTCTAATTGATAAAGTTAAGAGTTTTTGACAGTTTATACTGACATATTCCTAAGAAAATATATTTTTGCAATTGGATTTAAACATAATATATTAACAATCGATGGAAAATATCACCGATTTTATGGCCAGTACTCACATTCTTAATCAGTTCTGGCTAACTTTTTTAATGGTAATATCAATGGTTCTGGTCGCCAGGACGTTTGTGGCAGGCACAAGATATTCGCCTATTTTAATAATTGTTGTCTTTGGCCTTCTGATGGGCTTTATTCTTACAAAGACAGGAATGGCTACCCCGGGATTGAAGGAGTTCCCGATAGTCGACTTTACAAGCAAGGTTACAATAACCGCTCTGATAGCTTCATTCTTCATGGGAGGACAGGAGATAAGGAAAATTATTGCCAAAAAGGAGCTGGACAAGACCGATATTGTAATGCCTTCACATGAGGAGATATTCCTTGGTACAAAGTTCACCCAGTTCATGTTTTTGATAAGGGCCTTTTTTGTCCTGATAGGGATTGAGTCAATGAAAAGGGTAATTATTGGCCACAACACAAATGAGCCGCTGGATTCTTTTTACCCTCTGCTTGGCTATCTTGGACTCGTCGGATCCATCATCCTTATAGACTACAGGGCCAAAATCACCAACAAACCTCTCTATATAAGAAAGGGTATTATGGAAACAATTGTTATCCTTGGAATACTGGTTGCTTCATATTATATATCACAATGGATAAAACCGATGATAGCCCTTCCGGAGATTTTCTTTGCAATGATCTTGTCTGTAACTGCAGGGATGTTGTTTTCGGAGTGGAAGTTCGGACCAACAATCAGGGCGCTGCTATTTGCCGGGATCCCTGTAGTGCTTGCTGCAAATTTCATGGTTGGAGGATCAAGGATTGCGGAGGCTCTAACCCTTACAGGGATGACTTCAGTAATTTCATACGGGTTTTTCGGGCAACTCTTTTGGATGTTCGGAGGGCTGGCCCTTCTAATATTCTTTGGAAAAGCCAACCATATCAGAAACCTTGCACCCGGCATGGCTGGTTCACTATCTCACTCGGGCTTGACAGGTGCGTGTACGGCGGGAGATTTGGGAGAAGATGCAATGGTCAGGGCTCCGATAATGATCAATGTGCCATTTATCGGCCATATTTTTGTCTTTTCGGTTTTGGCTGCCAGTGCCTCCGACGGCAAATTGATTATACCATATACCTTGATGATAGTAGCCTCAGGTTTAGCCTTTACTGTTTGGTCCCTCTATATGCTAAGGAAGGCTGCAGGAAGCGACTCGAAGGAGATTAAAGGCCTTATGTTGTTTTCTTTGGGATGGCAATTGACAGCAGTGTTCGGAGGACTCTTTATCTTGCATTTAGGAGGGGTAAGCCTCGATGATGCTGTAATGGCCAACTCTTCTGCTATTTCCCACTTTGGGTTATTTGCTGCAATCCAGGGAGGTATGTTTGGAGATCAGGCTGCGGGTATGATTGCATTTGTTTTTGCAATGCCGTTTTTGGTGCACCCTCTGGTTTTCGGGATATTTGGAAAAACTGCCGAAAATAACGGAATAATGCCGCAAAAACTGGTTTATGTCCTTGCGGCATCTGGTGTTGCAGGAATTCTATATTCCCTGTTATAGGAGTAAGTTATACTAGTTGAGACCAAAAAGTGCAAGGTCCTCATCTACACTCTTAATGGTTTGGACCCCGAATTTTTCTTGGACAATCTTCAGGACGTTCGGGGTCATGAAGCCAGGCAGGGTAGGGCCAATGTGTGTATTCTTAACTCCAAGGTAAAGTAATGCCATATGTACAATAATTGCTTTTTGTTCGTACCAGGCAATATTGAAAACCAACGGAAGCTTGTTGATGTCGTCCAGGCCAAGAATCTCCTTGAGCTTGAGGGCTACGTACGCCCATGAGTAAGAATCGTTGCACTGACCGGCATCCAACACCCTGGGGATTCCACCGATATCTCCCAACGGAAGTTTGTTGTACCTGTACTTGGCACATCCCGATGTTAGGATAACAGTATCCGAGGGTAACTTTTTGGCAAACTCGGTGTAGTACTCCCTGCTTTTTTGACGAGCATCGCAACCGGACATCACTACCATCCTCTTGATGGCACCGGAGTTGATTGCATCCAGGATTTTTCCTGCAAGGGACAGTACTTGTTCGTGGGCAAATCCTATTGTGATGTTCCCCTTTTCTATCTCAGTAGGAGGGGGGCAGTTTTGGGCCATCTCTATTATTTCGGAAAAATCCTTGTGACCGTTTGGAAGGCGTTTGGTAATATGTTTCCATCCAGGCATTCCAGCAGCACCGGTAGTGAAAATCCTTGCATTATAAGTGGTTGTTTTCCTCGGAGGTACAAGGCAGTTTGTGGTAAACAAAACAGGTCCGTTGAAAGATTCAAAGTCGGTGAGTTGCTCGTGCCAAGAACCTCCATAATTACCCACAAGGTGTTTGTATTTCTTTAGTGATGGGTATCCGTGGGAAGGTAGCATCTCGGAATGTGTATATATATCAATCTCTTTACCTTCGGTTTGAATCAGCAACTGCTCCAAATCTTTGAGATCATGACCACTAACAAGTATGCCGGGGTTGTTCCCGACACCAATGTTAACTCCCGAAATTTCAGGATTCCCGAAGGTTTCGGTGTTGGCTTTGTCCAACAGGGCCATCACCTTGACCCCGCACTCTCCTGTACGGGAGACCCACTCCAACATTCCTTCGACTGTCATTGGACGATGTATCATGGTGAGGGTCTCCTCCATAAAGTCAAATACGGAAGGATCCTCGTAACCAAGGTTGAAAGCGTGTTCGGCGTAGGCTGATACCCCTTTTATACCAAACAGCACATATTGTTTGAGGGAACGTACATCCTCGTCCTTATCGTACGATAATGTACCTACGGTGCTTGCCTTATGGTAAAACTCATCGGTTGTGTCGCAACTCCATTCGGTACAATCGTGCGGAGCAACAGTAACCTTGGTCTTGAGGTTATCCCTCATCTCAAGTGTTTTTTTAATTTCTCCAATAATTGCCTCATTGTCGTAATTGGCATTTGTAATTGTAATGAACAGGGAGTTGGTGATATGGCGGCTTTCGTTGTTTGTTCCGATCCCTTTTTTCCGGGCTTCTATGGTGAGGCGTGAGAGACCCATACAGGCATAAATCAGAAGATCCTGGATGTTGGATGTCTCTTCGGATTTACCGCAGACACCCTTGATAGTACAGCCGGTGTTTTTGGCTGTCTCTTGGCACTGGTTACAAAACATACTCATGGTTTAAATTTTTAAGTGGTTGACTTATTTCCAAAGTTAATTTTTTTTTCTTAAAAAAAAGATATGGATGTGTTACCTTTGTGGCTAATATCATGAACAATATTAATTCGGTATCGGAGTTAGGAAGCGGAAATGTGCGCAAGTTGCTGTTGCAATACGCAATCCCGTCAGTGATTGCCATGACAGCAGCTTCCATTTACAATATCACGGATAGCATATTCATAGGTCAGGGAGTAGGTGCTCTGGCAATTTCGGGACTAGCCATCACTTTTCCTTTAATGAACCTGGCCGCTGCCTTTGGGTCTTTGGTGGGTGTTGGTGCTGCAACACTTTTATCTCTTAGATTGGGTCAAAGGGATTATGAGACTGCTGGCAGGATACTTGGGAATGTTTTTATCCTTAACTTGTTTTTTGGATTAATCTACACAGTGGTGATTTTGGCTTTCCTGAATCCTATACTGCTGTTCTTTGGAGCCAGCAACGATACTCTTCCGTATGCCAGGGAATACATGTTGGTAATTACCGGTGGAAATGTGGTAACCCATCTCTATTTTGGACTGAATGCCCTTTTACGCTCATCTGGAGAACCGCGCAAGTCCATGATGGCAACCATATATACAGTTGTCATCAACGCTCTTATGACCCCTATTTTCATTTATAAGCTGAATATGGGAATAATGGGTGCAGCGTTGGCTACAATACTCTCCCAGTTGATTCTCCTTGTTTGGCAGATTAGATATTTTGCGAATCCAAAAAGGGAGATAAGGCTTACAAAAAAGGGTTTCCGCCTGGATAAAAAAATTGTCATTGACTCCTTAAAGATTGGAACTGCACCGTTTTTGATGAATGCTGTATCCAGTGTAATAATCATTGTCTTTAACCAAGGGCTTATCAAGCATGGTGGAGACCTTGCTGTAGGCGCTTATGGTATCATTAACCGGTTTGCTGCACTTTTTATCATGATTGTAATGGGAATCAACCAAGGAATGCAGCCGATTGCAGGCTACAATTTTGGAGCCGGGAACATGGCCAGGGTCAATCAAGTTCTCAAATATACAATCATTTTTGCCACAGTGGTTGTATGTGTAGGGTTTGTAGCCAGTGAACTTTTCCCCCATGGGGTTGCAATGCTCTTCACAAATGATCCGGAACTCTCTAGAATCATTGTCCCGGGATTGAGGATAGTATTTGCCTCTTTTCCGCTGATAGGCTTTCAGATGGTGACTTCCAATTTTTTCCAAAGTATTGGTCATCCAGGTAAAGCAATTTTCATGTCTCTCTCCCGTCAAGTAATCTTTCTTCTCCCTTTTTTGTTTATCTTTCCATCCTTTATGGGAGTAAAAGGGGTTTGGTCCAGTATCCCTGCAGCAGATCTGATGTCTTCATTGGTTGCTGCTTACATGCTTCTTTTCGAATATAAGAAATTATACAAGAACTCATTAAAAACAAGGTAGTATGGATAAGAGATGTTTGATTACTATAGGCCGTGAGTATGGCAGCGGGGGGCGGGATATTGGTGAGTTGACAGCCAGGATTCTGGGTATTGAATTTTACGATAAGGAACTTATTGGGCTTGCATCAACCAAAAGCGGATTGAAGGCAGAATTGTTTGAAAAAGCCGATGAAAAGAAAAGCTTCTCATTACAAGGAGGTGCTTTTGGCTTAAGGTCTTCTTTGATTGACAATGTGAGTGCCGGCTATCTATTGAGCAACGAATCATTGTTTACAATACAGAGTGATGTGATCAGGGAAGTTGCTACCAAGGAAAATGCCCTTTTTGTGGGAAGATGTGCTGATTACGTTCTAAAGGATAATTGTGCCCTTCTTTCGGTTTTTATTGTCGGAAGGTTGGAAGAAAGGATAGCAAGGGTTGCTTCACGTACAGGGGTCTCTCTGGATGAGGCAGCTTCGATTGTGGAAAAGGAGGACAAAAGGAGAGCTTCTTACTATAATTACTTTAGTAACAAGAAGTGGGGCGATCCACACTCTTATGATCTTTGCATAAACTCATCCATATTCGGACTTGAAGGGAGCGCGAGGATAATCGCAGATTCGGTGTTGTTGCGAAAATGTTAAGATAGGTTACAATCTCCTCCAGGTTGGATATTTTTGCAAAAAAATCCAGATGGAAAACATTTATCTTATCCTGGTTTTAGTGTTGTTTATCCTGGCTGTCTCGGACCTCATTGTAGGTGTGGCAAATGATGCCGTGAACTTCTTGAATTCGGCAGTAGGGTCAAAGGCTGCCTCAATCAAGCTAATTTTCGCAATAGCCTCTGCCGGGGTACTTGCAGGTGTGCTTTTCTCGGGAGGCATGATGGAGGTTGCCAGGAGCGGGATATTCAATCCGGATAAATTCTCTTTTGCAGAGGTAATGATTATCTTCCTTGCAGTAATGATAACCGACGTTATATTGCTGGATCTTTTCAATACCATGGGCTTGCCTACATCGACAACAGTCTCTCTTGTCTTTGAATTACTTGGAGCTGCTGTTGGTATTGCAATAATAAAAATATCCGGAAGTGCCGAACCTGGGAACCTGGGAGAGTATATTAACTCTGCAAAAGCATTGGCAATCATATCAGGCATTTTACTTTCGGTTGTACTGGCCTTTGCTTCGGGCTCTTTGCTGCAATATATAACAAGGTTGATTTTTTCTTTTGACTACGAAAGGGCTTTTCGTAAATGGGGATCTTTGTTTGCCTCTCTTGGTCTGACGATGATCCTCTATTTTTTATTGGTTAAAGGGGCAAAGGGGGCTGCTTTTATGACCAAGGAGCTGCAGGGATGGATAAATGAAAACCAATTTATTTTGATAATTACCTCTTTTTTGTTTTTTACCATTGTTTTCAGGATGGTACAGCTTTTTACCAAGACAAATATTTTGAAAATAGTTGTGTTGGCAGGTACTTTTGCCCTTGCAATGGCCTTTGCAGGAAATGATCTGGTCAATTTTATCGGGGTTCCTTTGGCCGGTCTTGATTCTTTTAAGTATGCAATAGAGTCAGGAGGAGATTTTGAATCCCTTACAATGGAAGTTCTCAAAGGAGATGTCTCTGCTCCGACCATTATTTTGGTTGCCGCGGGTGTCATAATGGTGGTTACTTTGTACAAATCCCGTAAAGCAAGAAGAGTAATTGAGACCGAAGTAAACCTTGGAAGACAGGATCAGGGTTATGAGAGATTCGATTCTACTCAGTTGTCCAGGGCAATAGTTAAGCTTTCCGTTTCTCTTTCCGGGAATTTAAACAACTGGTTGCCTTCTTCTTTAAAAGAAAAAATTGCAAGACGTTTCGAGCCTTCCGTAATCAGGGATAAAAGTGGCAACGGAGCCTCTTTTGACATGCTGAGGGCTTCTGTAAACCTGCTGGCATCTAGTGCTTTAATTGCTCTTGGTACATCTATGAAGCTTCCGTTGTCAACGACTTATGTTACTTTTATGGTTGCAATGGGAACAAGTCTTGCTGATGGTGCATGGGGCAGGGATAGTGCCGTTTACAGAGTAACAGGTGTCCTTTCGGTAATCGGTGGCTGGTTTTTTACAGCATTCAGTGCATTTACAATTGCTTTGCTGCTGGCTCTGCTATTTAATTTTGGAGGTGTCATCGCTGTTTTTGCAGTAATACTTGTAGCTATGTTCCAGATATATCACACTCAAAAGATTATTGTAAGAAGGGATAAAGATAACGCAGATGTTGCAGGTAACAGCCTTAATGTTCCGGATGATCAAATGGATTTGATCACATTAAAACTCTTTCATGTGCTAGATGGTTACTACGAAGTGCTGATGCTTGCTTACGAAAATAGGGAATTGAGGAAGCTCAAGTCCAAAAAAAGGGAAATGGAATTGGTTTCAGGTGAGATATCTGGATTGAGGGACAGGATGCTGGTGGAGATTTCCGGAGACATGGGCAAGGATATTGAAAAGTGTAATAATTTGGTAACCTTGGCCGGAGTTATTGACCGACTGATATATGGCTTGGGGCTTCTTTCAAATCAGGTGATTGATCATATTCAGAATAATCACAAGGATCTTTCTTCCATACAAAAAGAGGAGATATCCTTGTTGATTAAAAAGATAGAATGTTTGGTCAAAGGGGTGGCACTAAAAGCCAAGGGTAGCAATGATTACGAATCGCTCTTACAGATTGCCGAAGAGTTCAAGAGGAATGAAATCAACAGGATTAGGAATGGAAAGGAGAGTGCGAGGAATTCCCTGTTGTTTACAAGTATAATGCAGGAATTAAAGTATTTCCTTTACAATTTGCAAAGGGTGGAGCAGTTGGTTTACACGGAGAAAACTCAGGTTAGCAAATAGATTGTATAGCCGGAGTAACAACTTAACAAAACAAAACCTTCCCATCTGTCCAGTTTTTTGCGCCGTCCCGAAAACATAGCCACAAAAAGCAACAGTGTACCGAATATCAACAAAACAGTATCTGTGTTGAAAGCAGGGTCATACTGTACCGGCGAAATCATGGCGCTGGTTCCAAGGATAAGGCATATATTGAAGATGTTGGAACCGATAATGTTTCCCACTGCTATATCGCTGTTTTTTTTAAGTGCAGCAGTTACTGAGGTCACAAGTTCGGGCAGGGATGTTCCCGCTGCCACAATGGTAAGTCCTATTACCTTTTGGCTAACTCCCAATCTGGTCGCAATTTCTACGGCATTTGAGACAACCAGCCTCCCTCCCGAAATCAACAAAGCAAGCCCCCCAACTATGAATATCCAGGTTTTGGCAGTTGTGAACACCTTGGCCGCACTTGTGTCTGTCTCTGCAGGTAACTTTTTCATTTGGACATATATGTAGTAGAGGAACACAAGGAACAAGAACAACAGGAAGAGTGACTCTGTCCGTGTAATGACAAGGAGATCTCCAAATGGAAAGAGATTTGCAACCACCAATAAAGCAAATGCAGCAATCAGGGAAAAGGGAATTTCCTTCCATACGGTAACCGATTGTACCGCAAGAGGAGATATAATTGCTGTAATTCCAAGTATTACAAACAAATTGAAATTATTACTGCCTATTATGTTGCCCAAGACAATGCCGGAATGGCCGTTGAGGGAGGCAAAAAGGTTCACTACAAATTCGGGCATTGAGGTGCCAAACGCAACAATCGTGAGCCCAATTGCAAGGTCAGAAACATTATGTTTCCTGGCCAAGGATACTGACCCGTCCACGAGCCATCCGGCCCCGTAGATCAGCAATAAAAATCCGGCAATCAGAAAAAGAAGTTCGGTTATCATTTTAACTGTTACTGTCTGGTTTCAATTTTGCCATCGGAGTATTTTGCAAACCTGCCTGCATCCTTTGGATGGACCATGTCGTGTCGAGGCCAGGGCCAGCCACCAAACCTGGTATTCCTGTAATCTTCAAATGCTTTGAAAATCTCTTCGTTGGAGTTCATTACAAATGGGCCGTGCTGAACAACAGGCTCACCAATAGGCCTTCCTTGCAATAACAGAAGCAAAGATTCTTCCTGGCCGTTCTGAACGACAACGGGCTCTTCGGGTAATAAGTTGAGGGAATGGTATTCAGGAATCTCTACTCCGGAAACCGACAATACCCCTCCTTTGTAAAAATATAATGAACGGTTAACCTCCGGAATATCTGCCGGGATTGTCCATTTTGCACCAGCTTCCATTTTTATTAGCCAGATCGAAACTTTATTATCCGGGTTTGCAGCCCAAGAGTCGGGGGCCGGCCCGGGCGCACTGGTTTCGCCTACTTTGCCTGCTATGATTGTAATGACGGTTTTGTTACCATTGTTGTCACTTATGGAAACTTTGGGAATTGACTCTGACCAGAGCATCTTGTAATGCGGCTCAACGAATTTGTTCTTTCTTGGGAGGTTAAGCCAAATCTGGAACAACTCCAACCGGTTGTTACCAGATCTGTTTGTGAGAGGGAACATCTCACTGTGCTGCAGTCCGGCCCCGGCCGTCATCCACTGAACATCACCGTTGGAATACCTGCCTGATGCTCCGTGTGAGTCGGAGTGGTCCACGTTTCCTTCCAAAACAACCGTGACAGTCTCAAATCCTCTGTGAGGGTGGGCAGGAAAACCGGGAATACTCTCTCCATGGTACATCCTCCAGCCATCTTTTGGGGTAAAGTCCTGGCCTATGTTCCTGCCTTCAAGCGATGTGTCGGGACCCATCCCTTCGTTGCCTGCAGGGTAGTGGTCCAGATGGTGGACGCAAAACAAAAACGGATCGCTGGTTTGCCAGTTGAAACCCAGCGGCCTGATGTTGGAAATGACTCTGTTATACATATAAGGAATTTTATGTAAATCTACATAAAATTCCCTTATGGTTAGTAACTATGCCCCAATAAATGCAAGTAATTTGTAAACCAAAACGGCAGGCCATACAATTGCTTTGAGGATAGCCATGATAACGCCCCAGAAACCTGCGGAGTGCATGATAAAGTAGATGGCTGCACCTATCAGGCCAAGAGCATAAACAGCTCCTGCGGGCGCACTTTGTTGTACTTCGTTTTTCATTGTGTGTGGTGTTTAATATCAGAAAAGTTTGTAAGGATACTCGATACCTGTAAGGAACAGGGCATGTGCCGAGACAGAATTGCCGGCTGCGCAACGTTCTTTTTTTTCCAATACTTCAATTATCCATTCTGGCTTTTGTTTGCCCCTGCCAATCTCTAACAGTGTCCCTGTAATTGCTCTGACCATATTGCGGAGGAACCGGTTGGCAGTTATTTCAAAAACAAACCGGGTATTGAAGGCACTTCTGTTATCAGGAATCTGACCGGGGACAAATGGGTTTGATCTGTTCCACACTGCTGAATAGACGGTACAGAGGTTGTTTTTGGTGTCGGAATGTAACTTTGCCATAGAGGTGAAATCCAATGAGCCTGTCAGTAGCATGGCCGCTCTGTTCATTGAATCTAAATCGATTTCATAGGGAAAGAAAAGTGAGTAATTGGTGCAAAAAGGATCTTTTGAGGTGTGGATAAAGTATTTGTAGCTTCTTTTGACTGCGTCAAAGCGGGCATGTGCGTTGTCTTTGACCTGACAGATGTCATGCAATACAACACTATGCGGGAGAATGGCATTTATTTTGTAAATAATCATTTGCCGGTCTCCGGAGTCGATTTCCTTTACGGAGTCGAAGTGGGCTATGTAACCAAGGGCATGAACTCCGCTGTCCGTCCTTCCTGCACCAGTCAAGTTCACAGGAAACCGGAAAAAAACTGAAAATGCATTTTCCAGCACTTCCTGAACGGAGGGTCCGTTTGGTTGTTTTTGCCACCCCTGGAATGCTGAGCCATCATATGAAACCGAAATAAAGTAACGCATTGTAAGCGAATTATCGTTAAATTTGTAAAATGTGCCCTAACTGATTTGCAAAAATACTAAATCATTTTATATGGAAACCGTAAATATCAAGGAGCTAAACGAAAAAATTCAAAAAGAGAGTGCCTTTGTGGAAATGATCACAATGGAGATGAACAAAGTGATTGTAGGCCAAAAACATTTGGTGGAAAATTTGATGATAGGTTTACTGGCCAACGGACATATTTTGCTGGAAGGGGTTCCTGGTCTTGCAAAAACCTTGGCTATAAATACACTGGCCTCTGTTGTAGATGCCCGCTTCAGCAGAATCCAGTTTACTCCGGACCTTCTTCCTGCTGACTTGATAGGTACAATGATTTACAGTCAAAAAAGTGAGCAGTTCCAAATCCGGAAAGGACCCATTTTTGCCAACTTCATACTTGCAGACGAAATCAACCGTTCTCCTGCCAAGGTGCAGTCGGCACTGCTGGAGGCGATGCAGGAACGCCAGGTAACAATCGGGGACATGACTTTCAAACTACCGGAACCATTTCTGGTAATGGCAACGCAAAATCCTATAGAACAGGAAGGTACTTACCCTCTGCCAGAGGCACAGGTAGACCGTTTCATGCTCAAGGTTGTGGTGAGTTATCCTAAGAAAGAGGAGGAGAAGCTCATCATAAGGATGAATAACCAGGGTGAATTTCCAAAGGCATCCAGGGTGTTGAGTCCGGAGGATATATTAAGGGCCAGGAATGTCGTGAGGGAGGTTTACATGGACGAAAAGATAGAAAGGTATATTGTGGATATTGTCTATGCAACCAGAACTCCGGATGAATACAACCTCCCAAAATTGAAAGATTTGATTTCTTACGGAGCGTCACCCAGGGCAAGTATCAGCCTTTCGATGGCAGCAAAAGCCTATGCATTCATCAAAAGAAGGGGTTATGTGATTCCTGAGGATGTAAGGGCTGTATGCTACGAAGTGTTGAGGCATCGTATAGGCCTGACATATGAGGCTGAGGCAGAAAATATAACAACAGAAAATTTGATTACGGAAATTTTGAATTCAGTGGAGGTTCCTTAATATGTTTACCAACGAACTGCTAAAAAAAGTAAGGAAAATTGAGATTAAGACCAAACGGCTTTCCCGTCAGATCTTTGCCGGGGAGTATCACTCTGCATTCAAAGGAAGGGGGATGGCTTTCAGTGAAGTAAGAGAGTACCAGTTTGGTGACGATGTGAGGAACATGGACTGGAATGTAACAGCCAGGCTTAATGCACCTTTTATAAAAGTGTTTGAGGAAGAGCGTGAACTTACGGTGGTTTTGATGATTGATGTAAGCGGTTCAAGGTTCTTTGGATCTGCAATGAGGACCAAGAAGGAGCTTATTACGGAAATTGCTGCTGTACTGTCATTTTCGGCCTCTGCCAACAATGATAAGGTCGGGGCACTTTTTTTCAGTTCCAAAGTAGAAAAATTTATCCCGCCCAAAAAGGGCAGGAGTCATCTGCTCAGGATTATCAGGGAACTTTTGGAATTCCGTCCACAGGATAACGGTACCGATTTGTCTGAGGCCTTACGCTTCCTTACCAACGCTATTAAGAAAAGGTGTACAGCATTTTTGCTTTCGGATATGCTGGATACAGATGCTGAAGGAAACCCTCGCTATGAACATGCGTTGAGGATTGCCGCAGGACGGCATGATATGTATGCCATTTCTGTTTACGACAAGTTGGAAAAAGAGCTTCCCGATGTTGGGCTGATCAAGATTGCCGATAGTGAAAGCGGCAGGCAGGAATGGGTGGACACTTCCAGTAGAAAGTTGAGGGAGAGTTATGCCGGCTGGGCAAGGAGTGCCGACCAAAAGAGGTCCCAGTTGCTCAAAAGGTACAAGATAGGGTCTGTTTCGGTAGCCACTGATTCGGATTACGTGAAAGGTTTGGTAACATTGTTCCAAAAACAATAACCTATGGTGAATACTTCAAGAGATACTATATTGATCGGAGACCAGTTTACACTGCGGTTCCGTTCAAAGATTGACAAAGGGGACAAATACATATTCCAGGAGCCGTCCAACCCGTTGATGACCGGGATAGAGATGTTGCAACCTCCAATAACCGACACCCTGTCAATCGGGGATAATGGTTTTGAACTAGAGAGCCGTGTTGTGATAACATCTTTTGAAAGTGGATCTTATAAGCTCCCGACATTTACTGCATACCGTGTCAAAAGTAACGGGAGTGTAGATACTTTGTCGTTTGACGGAGGTGAGCTGGAAGTCAACACTATCCAGATTGATACAACCACATACAAACCATTTGATGTAAAGGAGCAATTGAATTACCCCTTTACAATCAAGGAGGCATTACCATGGGCAGGCATCCTGATTATTTTCATCCTTTTGATATATACGTTATTAAGGATAGTAAAGAGTCTAAGGCAGAGGAGGGGCTTGTTCGGACCTGCTGCACCAACAGAGCCTCCACATATAACTGCCTTGAAGAGACTGGAAAAACTCAGGAATGATAAAATCTGGACCAAGGACCAAAAGCTGTTTTTCACCGAACTGACCGATACTCTCAGGGATTACATTGAGAGCAGATACGATTTCCCTGCAATGGAAAAAACCTCTGCAGAGATACTCTCGGAGCTTTCGGCAAGGAATGTGCCGGCAGAACTTAAAAAAGAGTTGTCATCTCTCTTTTCGTTATCGGATCTTGTGAAATTTGCAAAGTTTAGTGCCGATCCTGCCGATTGCGAAAATTCTCTTCCTGCAGCCGTGAGATTTATCAATACCGTGTATGTAAGCCAGATTGAAGATAGTAATATTAATAATCAAAAAAACAACGGAGGGAGTTAGTTATGTTTTTTGAATATCCTGCATTGCTGTATCTGGAGCTTTTACTGATTCCCATGGTGGCTCTGTATGTGTACAGGGAGATAAAAGGACGCGACCCGGTTTTGATGGTTTCCACTTCCATACCTTGGAAAGGGGCCGGGAGCAAACTAAAAAAAATTCTTAGACACATTCCTTTTGTATTGAGGGTTGTTGCTATTGCGGCAATGATTGTTGCGTTGGCGAGACCACGCTCTTCTTCGGACTATGAAAGGGTTGATACTGAGGGGATAGATATAGTCCTGGCTCTCGATGTTTCTACAAGTATGCTTGCCCGTGATTTTAGCCCTGACAGGATAAGTGCGGCAAAAGACATTGCGATTGAATTCATAGCACAACGTCCAAGTGACAGGATGGGAATTGTGGTTTTTGCCGGAGAGAGTTTTACTCAATGCCCACTCACAACTGACAGGGCTACGCTTATAAACCTTATGAAGGATGTAGAGACAGGACTGATTGAGGACGGTACAGCTATTGGTAACGGTCTGGCAACGGCTATTTCACGGCTAAAGGACTCCAAAGCCAAAAGCAGGGTGATTATTTTACTTACAGACGGAGTAAACAACAGAGGAGAGATTGCCCCTCAAATGGCAGCCGAAATTGCCACTACATATGGAGTCAGGGTATACACAATAGGTGTAGGGGCAATGGGAATGGCACCCTATCCTGTGATGACCCCTTTTGGGGTTGAGCTCCAGCAGGTAAAGGTTGAGATAGACGAAGACCTTCTCAAGCAGATTGCCAATGATACGGGAGGCAGGTACTTCCGTGCAACGGACAACACCAAAATGTTGGAAATTTATAGTGAGATCAACAAAATGGAGACCAGCAGGACTGTTGTTGATTCCTTTCCGGTGTACAAGGAGCTGTTTATGAAATATGCCCTTATTGCTCTTGGAGCAATCTTGTTGGAATTATTTTTAAAATTTTTAATAATCCGGAAGCTTCCATAAAAAAAAGGAAAAAATGATACACTTTGCTCAGGCAGAATATTTGACTTTGATTCTGGTTATTCCACTGCTCTTCATTTTGCATGGCATCAACAGGGCAGTCCGGAAAAGAAGACTTGCAAGACTTGGTGACAAATCTGTCATTGATGGTCTTATTCCAGGTGCCTCTGCTGCCAGGGGATGGATAAAGTTGTCGTTCCTTAGCCTCGCTCTATTCTTTTTTGCTTTGGGACTTGCGCGACCCCAAATGGGTGCACGTATTAAAGAGGTAGAAGGTAAAGGTGCCGAAATCATGATTGCTTTGGATGTGTCAAACTCTATGCTGGCACAAGATTATTCCCCGAACAGGATTGAACGGGCAAAACTTGCAGTCTCCAGGTTGACTGACCAGCTGCAGGAAGACAGGATTGGATTGATTGTGTTTGCCGGGCAGGCTTTTGTACAGCTCCCGGTGACAACCGATTATGTCTCTGCCAGAATGTTCCTCAACTCGATCAATACCGGGTCGGTTTCGGTTCAAGGAACATCTTTGTCGGAGGCAATCAACCTTGGTATAAGAAGTTTCAGTGACCAGACAAACACCGGTAAGGCACTTATCCTGATAACCGATGGCGAAGACCATGAAGATGACCCTGTTAGTGTGGCCAAAACAGCAAGGGAGATGGGCATTGTAGTCTATACAATAGGTATTGGATCTCAAGAGGGAAAACCAATTCCTTTGGAACAAGGGGAGCTGCTCAAAGACAAGGATGGTAATATAGTGGTTTCCCGGCTAAATGAGGAGATCCTTGTAAAGGTAGCCGAGGCAGGAGGAGGAAGGTATATAAGGGCAGGGAATAATGATTTTGGACTGGAATCAATTGTGGACCATATTCGAAGTCTGGATCAGGTAAGTTTCCGGTCGGTTGTTTTTGAAGATTTCAACGAACAGTATATGTATTTTTTTGCAATCGCCTTGTTCTTCTTTGTTCTGGAGTTCCTGATTACAGACAGAAGAGGACGGCTGTTCTTCAAATAAATAGATAGGAATGGAAAAGATTAAATATATTTTGTTGCTGGTGTTTGTATTGTTAGCCGTAACCATGAATGCACAACCTGACCGCAAGGAGGTAAGGAGTGGGAACAGGGCCTATTCAAAAGGAAAGTACGACGTTGCAAATACTGAATACAGGAGGGCCCTGGAAAAGGACTCGCTCTCCTTCTTTGCAGGGTACAATCTGGGTAACGCTTTGTACAAAAGTGGCAATAGCAGTGAAGCACAAAATGTTGTTTCACGATTTGCAGAATTTTCTGCACAACCACAGGCCAAGGCTGCCATGTTCCACAATCTGGGAAATTATGCCCTTGATCAAAAAAAATACAGCGAAGCTATTGAGTTTTACAAAAACTCGCTGAGAATCAACCCTGCAGATATGGAGACCAAGAGCAACCTGGCTTATGCCCAAAAAATGATGGAGAACGATAAGCAGAACCAAAACCAGGACCAAAGCCAAGACCAAAACCAAGACCAAAACCAAGACCAAGACCAAAACCAAAACCAAAACCAAAACCAAGACCAGGATAAGGATCAGAATCAGGACCAAAACCAGGATCAGAATCAAGAGCAGCCTCAGCAAAAGATAACTCCGCAAACAGCCCAACAGATGCTACAGGCTATTCAGAACAAAGAGAGGGAAACACAGGAAAAGGTAAACAAGGAAAAGGCCAAAGTTTTGCAATCCAGGCAAAAAGAGAAGAACTGGTAAACCAATAAGGTTGTTTGATTATAGATATGAATGAACATATAACGATGGGATCAATTTTGAATATTTTCAGGGTAGCAATAATTACAATTTCAATGTTGCTAGGTTTCGAAAATGCCGTTGCACAGGTGAGTCTGACTGTGGATGCACCCAGGGTGGTTGAAACGGGTGAGACATTCAAACTGGTGTTCACAGTCAATGCCACTCCGGATTCTTTCACTCCACCTGCAATAGCCAACTTTGAAATATTGGCAGGACCTACCTCCTCTACCAAGAGCAGCACTCAAATCATCAACGGCAGGAGGACCGAATCATTCCAGGTTAGCTATACTTATATCCTTACTTCGGGCAAAGAGGGGAAGTTTACAATACCATCCGCCAGTGTGACTGTAGAAGGTAAAAACCATACATCTTCTTCCATAACAATAGAGGTTGTGAAGGGAGGTGAAACACCTGCGCAAAAAAATCAAGAGGGAGTATCCATTTCCAATGACGATATATTCCTGAAGCTTACGGTTAGTAAAAGCAGGGTTGTTACCGGAGAACACCTCATTGCTACTATCAAGTTGTATACAAGGGTTCCTGTATCGGGCTTCGAAGATATCAAGTTTCCCTCTTTTAACGGTTTTTGGAGCCAGGAGATTGACTCTCCTCAAAACATTGAGTTTGTGAGGGAGAGTGTAAACGGGAAGATTTACGATGCTGCTTTGTTGAGACGGTATATGTTGCTGCCTCAACAAAGTGGTACAATATCTATTGAGGGTGCCGAAATTGTCTGTCAAATCAGGATACGGGCCGGATCAAATGCTCCGCGTAGTATTTTCGATGATTTTTTTGATTCGTACCAAACAATCCGAAAGAGGATTGCAGCCAATCCTGTCAGAATTGTCGCAGACCCTCTGCCTGCAGGGGCTCCTGCCTCGTTTAGCGGAGGGGTTGGCAGCTTTACCATAAACAGCAGGCTGACCAGGGATAGTGTAAGTGCCAACGAAGCTCTTTCATATATAATCGAAGTAAGTGGTACAGGCAATATCAATCTCATAGAGTCTCCAAAGCCCCAAATTCCAACATCATTTGAAGTTTACGACACCAAGATAACCGACAACAGCAGCCGTGGAGCCAGCGGGGCATCGGGTTCAAAGCAATTTGAATTTCCTCTGATTGCAAGAGCTCCGGGTGAATATACCATACCATCCCTTCAATTCAGTTATTACGATGTTTCCCACAAACAGTACGTAACCTTGAGTACAAACGAACACAACATTAAAGTAGGAAACTCATCTATCTCAACTCCTGGAACCGGGATGACTTTGTCTTCTGGTGTTAATCAGCAAGCAGTCAGGAGTATATCCGATGATATAAGATATATTGTAACCGGTTCTGTATCCCTTAGAAAAGGGAATCTCTTCCTTTTTGGATCTGCCGGTTATATCATTTACTTAGTTGTGCTTGTGCTATTTTTTGTGCTTGCCGAAAAGTTCCTTTCTCACAGGATTGAGAGGAACCGGGATATTGCCGGCACAAGGAACCGTAAAGCCAACAAGGTTGCAAGGTTAAGACTTAAGAATGCAGGGGTGCTTTTGAAATCGGGTAACTATTCTCTTTTTTACCAGGAACTTCATAAGGCTTTGCTAGGATATGTGTCTGATAAGCTAAACCTCACATTATCTGATATATCCAGGGATAAAATTGTGGATTTGCTACATACAAGAGGTGTGAACCAGGATCTGATTCAGGAATTGCTGTTCTTGATAGATCAGTGTGAGTTTGCAAGGTATTCCCCTAATCCCGGAGGTTCAGGCATGGAAGACAACTATAAAAAAGCTATGGAATTAATCTCATCAATGGAACTTTAATTTTTTTGTCATGAACAGGAGTGTCTTTTGTATATTGTTATTTACCCTTGTTTTTTCTTATCAAACGGGCTTGTCTCAGGAAAAAGATGAAAAGTGGGATAGTGCAGGCTCCCTTTACGCCCAGGGCAGGTTCGAAGAGGCTCTGGAGCTCTATAATTCTATAGCCCAGGACGGCTACTCCTCCTGGCAGTTGTTCTACAACATTGCCAACTGTCATTTTAAAACCGAAAACTATGGTAAATCAATCCTTTTTTATGAAAGGGCCATCAAGCTCAATCCTACAGGGAAGGATATTAGGTTTAACCTGGATTTTGCCCGTCAGTTTACTGTAGATAAAATAGATTCCGTCCCGGAATTTATCTTCAACACTTGGATAAGGGATTTAAATTACAAACTCAATTCGGATGCTTGGACAATTGTTTCGCTCCTTCTCTTATCATTTACAGCTCTCTTTCTTCTTGTTTTTCGCTATGGTCCAAGCCCTGCATCTCGTAAAACTGCTTTCTTTGTTGCGATGGTTACTGCTTTGCTATTTGTAGTGACGACCTATTTTGCTTATAGCCAAAGGGCTTTTTACCATAACAAGGGAGAGGCTGTAATAATGGTCCCTGTAAGCACTGTGCGCAACTCTCCTGATAACTCGGGATCGACCCTCTTTATCCTTCATGAAGGTACAAAGGTAGAGTTATTGGAAGGGCTGGGTAATTGGAAAAGAGTAGAATTGAGCGACGGCAGGCAAGGTTGGATTGCTGCCGCCGATCTGGAAATAATCTGATGGATAAAGAGTAGTCCTATCTTATCAAGGAGCCACGCTGCCTTTTATTTCTTTGGATCTCCTCTTTGTCGGGCTCTTTGTATAGTCCCTCCCTTGAAAGAAGATTGTCTTGGTTTGCCAGGTTGTATACGACTATAGCTGTTACAATTGAGGTGTGCTCCATGTATTCGGGAATGCTCATGTTGTATGTGTCCCTTTCGGTGTGCCAGATTTCCCTGTAATTAAAGTCGTATCCAAGGGGATCACCTGTGCCGAAGCTGATTGCAGGAACCCCTTTGATTGTAAACCACGCATGATCCGATCCCGAAGCTGTAACTGGCCTGGGTCTCGGCTCCCCTTGCCTTTGGTTAAGTGTAAAAGGAAACTTTGGATTTATTGAGTTGAGTACTTCGGTTGCTTTTTTGAAATCTTCATACATTGCCGGAGGCACTGTAAGGGAGTTTGCAACAGTAGGACCACCATCCCGGTTAAAATAATTGGATACAGAGTCCAATTTTTCGGGATTGTTAATAACCCAGTGTTTAGACCCCCAAAGACCAAACTCCTCGGCAGCCCAAAGACAAAACGCAATAGACCTTTTTGGCTTTGCACCTGCTGCAGCCAGTAACCTTGCAGCTTCCAGGTTGGGTGCTACACCGGTGCCGCAATCCACGCCACCAGTGGCAACATCGTAGGCATCCAGATGACCACCAGTCATCACCAGCTGCTCGGGATGTTCCGTGCCACGAATGATACCGATTACATTGTGGAATTTTACCGGACCTGGTCTGAAGTGGTTTCTAATATCAAACTCCAGTTGAAAGTATTGTCTCTCCTTTACTTTTTGCTCAATAATCCTGTATTGGTGTTCGTTAAGTTTGATGTCGGGACATGTGGGGAGGTTGTCAAAATCCATGTACTCCATGTTTTTCCTGTCATAGAGTGCAGTCAGCGGAACGGTTGCAGACTGTATTATCCCGAGTATTCCCGCCTCCCTCATCTCCTTGTAGAATAGGGCCGGGGCATCTTTGTACTCTTTGAGAGGTATCTGATCTTTGCCAGGGTTTTGCCTGTTCACAAAGGAGACAGAATCATTATAAGCCTTGATTTTGTCGTTTTCCTTAATGATGATTGACCTGATTGTGTCGGCATATTCGGAGTAATCAACAGGGTAGCCGTCACTTGAACCGGTGATGAGCACCCAGGCACCTTTGAGTTTCCCTTTCATTCTTTCGAATTCTGCGCGGTTTTTGGGTTCCAACACCACATGACCTCTTTGGACCCCTTTTGTACCAGATGTGTATGATGGAGTTACAAAATGAAGGCTCATGCCATCTTCGCTAAGCATTTTGCCGGACCATGGCCCCCGGTTGAACCCCAAAGGAACTTCGCCTACCTCAACAATCTGTACTTCGAGTCCCCATTTTTCGAACAATCCGGCAGCCCAGTAAGTGGCATTGGTGTAAGCATCAGAACCGACAAGCCTTCCACCTATCCTGTTGCTCAGTATGTCGAGGTGTTTCATAGTCTGGTTGTCTGTGGCACCGATTTCAATAACTTTTTCTACTACCCGGTCCTGGGCAG
>SABC01000254.1 GCA_009929175.1 Bacteroidia bacterium
CCATACCCTTTCCCTTGGTTGGAGGGATTCTCCCCCAAAACCTCCTGTCAAAACCTTGCTGTCGGAATCGGGCCAGTTGAGGAATTGTTTGTCTATCTCTTTCAAGAAACGGCTGGGCGGATAAGTCACATGAGAGCCCCATCGGAATCGGGTCTGTGCATAAGAAATGGTCACACTCCTTTTGGCCCTTGTCAGAGCCACGTACATCAGGCGGCGCTCCTCCTCCACCTCTGTCTCGCTGCCCGAGCTGTTGACCGACGGAAAGAGGTTTTCTTCCAGACCTATTATATAGACATGCCCGAACTCGAGTCCCTTTGCCGAGTGTACTGTCATAAGGCTCACCTTGTTTGTGTCATCCTCCTTGTCGTTCTCGTCAACGACACTCATCAACGAAATGGTCTCCAGAAAATCGCTCAACAAGAATGAAGGGCGGATTTCCGAACCGGATTCCTCGTCCATCTCTGCATTTGCCTCGGCCTCCTCCACAAAAGATTTGATTGAATTGAAGAGCTCCTCTACGTTTTCGGCCTTTGCCTGCCCCTCAATGGAGTTGTCGCTTTTGAGCATTGTTGCATAACCACTTAGTATGAAAATCTCCATGGCAATATCATAGGCATTTACCACGGATGCTTTTCCCCTTACCTGCCCTATCATCCTGCAAAATTCGGCGATTTTGTTGGTTGCGGCATTTTTTAGCCCATGTTTTTCCAGGTCAGCCTTTACCTCGGACTCTTCCATATTGGAAACCACCGCTTCCCAAAGGGAGATTCCGGCCTCACCTGCAGCTGCCGAAAGGTACCCCAGTGAAGTTGTCCCGATACCCCTTCCCGGATTATTCACCACCCTGCGGAACGCCTCATCATCCTTGGGATTGACAAGCAGTCTGAGATATGCCAAAACATCCTTGACCTCGGCCCGGTCATAAAACGAATTACCGCCATAAATACGGTACGGCAGGGAGCGTTTGCGCAGAGCCTCCTCTATTGCCCTTGACTGGGCATTTGTACGGTAAAGGATTGCAAATTCGCTGTAAGGTACTTTATCCGAAAATATCCGGGAAACAATGGAACCGGCAACCAAGAATGCCTCCTCCTGGTCGGTATATGCTTTTACAACCTCTATTTTATCACCCCCCTCCTCTGCCGAGAAGCACTCCTTTTTGAGCTGATTGGAATTTTTGGCAATCAACGAGTTTGCCGCCTTAACAATCACCTGTGTGGATCGGTAGTTTTGTTCCAGTCTAAACTCCTTTGCCTCAGGGTAATCTTTGCGGAAGTTAAGTATGTTTTCAATTCTTGCCCCTCTGAATGCATAAATGCTCTGTGCATCGTCACCCACAACACACAAATTCCTGTGCAGGGAACTAAGCTTTTTTACTATAAGGTACTGGGCATAGTTGGTA
>SABC01000255.1 GCA_009929175.1 Bacteroidia bacterium
TATGTGAAATGGTCTCCTGCATTGACGCGGGTAGCTGTGCGGAAGTAAGTGTTGTGTTTGTAGTCAGTCACGTTTGATATGGGGAACCTGCTGTTTTCGTTCATTGAGGTCTCGATTGTGGTAGCCGGAGAGATATAAGAATATGAGGCATTTTCGGGTTGAATGGAAACGCTTTTGATCTCATCCTTATAGAATGTTGCAAAACGGAACTTATGAGCTTTGTCTGTAATTATTTCTCCCCTGTAAACCGGAGAGTACATTGTAGGTTCCGATTCGTCTGTTGTGTACCTTACGACTGCCCAGGAATATGGCGCAGTTACCAGGATTGCACCGTTTGTGTAAACTGCCTTGGGAGGATCCATTCGAAACGCTATACCCATCTGGAACAATCTTTCGAAGTGGGCCGAGGAGAGCCTTCGGGAAAAATCTTCGAATCCTTTGTTTTGTGGTTGTGTCCAGCCAACCTCTGCCAGCGCTGCAATCCTTGGATAGGCCTGGTATTCCATGAATCTTGCAGGGTACCCGAACAGTTCTGCCCAAAGGGCTCCCTGTACACCCAACACCAGTTTTGACTGGTTTTCATCAAGGTTTGCAGTTGCCACAGGGTCCAGTGAGTAGGCTTTTTCCAGGGTAACGATACCGGCCCAGTTGTGACCTCTTTCTGCCGGAGATTGTTTCATATCGTAATAACAATATTCCCCCGGCAACATTACGGTAGGCTGTCCTTTTTTTACCGATTCTATACCTTTGGCCACGCTTCTCCATGCATATACCATTGATTCCGGTTTGAGTTCCCCGCCATCCAGTATTTCGTCCCATCCGGCCATATGTTTGCCTTGTTTTTCCACGATGGTTTCCATTCTCCGTACAAAATAGTTGAGCAACTCCTCGTGCTTCTCCATTCCCTTTTCTTTCATAAGTGCCTGGCAATGCGGGCAATTATCCCATGCATCGTAATTTACCTCATCGCCGCCAATATGGAAATATTTGGAAGGGAACAGGGCAGCAACCTCTTTGATTATGTTTTCCAACATTTTGAAGTTGTTTTCTTTGCCCACACACCATACATTTTGTGCTTCGCCCTGAACGCTCACTGAGTTGTCATTGCCATCGCAGCCAACTTCCGGGTAGGATGCGGTAACTGCACGGCTATGGCCGGGAAGGTCAATTTCGGGTATAATCTCAATATGCCTTTCTGCTGCATATGCAACAATCTCTTTTATCTCTTTTTGTGTATAAAAACCACCATATCTTTCGTTACCCGAGCCGAAAGAGGGTCTTAGTACTTCGTTCTCTCCCCTCCAGGCACCGAGCTCGGTGAGCTTGGGGTATTTTTTCACCTCAATCCTCCAGCCATTGTCGTCGGTGAGGTGCCAGTGGAACTTGTTTATCTTGTGATG
>SABC01000082.1 GCA_009929175.1 Bacteroidia bacterium
CTTGGACATGATAATATCTAATCCGCCGTATGTGACCAACAAGGAACGTTCGCAAATGCGCCCGAACGTGCTGGATTATGAACCTGCAGAGGCTTTGTTTGTGCCCGACCAGGACCCTCTGCTTTTTTACAAGGCACTTGAGCGGTTGGCAAGGGAAATTTTAGCCCCGGGAGGTGCAATTTTGATGGAAATAAACGAACAATTTGCAACCGAAACTTCGTCTCTTTTTAAGGGCCCATATTTCACATTGAATGGGATTCGTAAGGATTTCAATGATAAACCCAGGATGGTAAAAGCAATAAAAAAATAGCCAATCCGGGATAATTATTTTTGAGAAAATTAATAATCGTAATCATTTTTTTATAATTTTGTAGCGAAGAAAACAGATGAACACAATGCTTAACATACAAATGTGGTGGTGGCACAGGTCCGATGGATTTGTGAGCACACCGTTTGTATGGTAAGTATTTTTTAGTTTAGTTTATTTAATCTAATGATATACGAGGTCCGGTGCTCACGCACCGGGCCTTTTTTTGTGCCCGCAGGCCAAAAAAACAGCGAAACAGCCAAACAGCGAAACAGCCAAACAGCGAAACAGCGAAACAGCCAAACAGCGAAACAGCGAAACAGCGAAACAGCCAAAAATCAAAAACCTAAAATGAACAATAAAAATTAAAAACAAACAAAAATGGAAAAGACAAAAAAATTCATGCTCCAGGAGAGTGAAATTCCCAAGCAATGGTATAACGTAATGGCCGATATGCCAACGATGCCCAAGCCTTTGCTCAACCCGCAAACAAGGGAGGCATTGAAACCCATTGAGATGGAGGGCCTTTTTGCAAAAGAGCTTGTAAAGCAGGAATTTTCTGCCGAGAAATGGATTGATATCCCCGAGCAGGTGAGGGAGTTGTACAAGATGTACCGCCCCACTCCGTTGGTAAGGGCCTATGCTTTAGAAAAGGCTTTGGATACCCCCGCGAAAATCTTCTACAAGAACGAAAGTGTGAGTCCCGTGGGTTCGCACAAGCTCAACACTGCACTGGCCCAAGCATACTACAACAGCAAACAGGGCATTACACGGCTCACAACCGAAACAGGAGCAGGCCAGTGGGGTAGCGCAATGAGCATCGCATGCAACTATTTTGGACTGGAACTGGATGTCTTTATGGTTAAGCAGAGTTACGAGCAAAAGCCATACAGGAAGTTTGTGATTGGCAGTTACGGAGGTAAAGTCCATGCATCCCCAAGCAGTCTCACCAATTACGGACGCAAAGTGTTGCAGGAAGATCCCGGCAACAGGGGCAGCTTGGGCATGGCAATATCGGAGGCGGTGGAGATGGCCGTGACCAAAGAGAACACCCGTTATACACTGGGCAGCGTTCTCAACCACGTGCTTTTGCATCAAACCATAATAGGCCTTGAGGCAGAGAAACAGATGGAGATGGCAGGGGAGTTTCCCGACAAGGTGATTGCCTGTTTTGGAGGAGGTTCCAATTTTTCCGGTATAAGTTTCCCTTTCCTGCGCCACCAACTGGAAGGCAATAAAAAAGTTACCCTTATTGCTGCAGAGCCCTCTGCCTGCCCCAAACTAACAAAAGGCAAGCTCGAATACGATTTTGGTGATACAGCCGGAATGACTCCGCTCATACCCATGTACACTTTGGGTCACGATTTCCAACCTGAACAGATACATGCAGCAGGGCTGAGGTACCACGGTGGAGGACAGATAGTGAGCCAGTTGAAAAGCGACGGGTTTATAGAGTCATGCGCAATTGAGCAGGCAGAGACCTTCCGTGCCGGTTTGCTTTTTGCCAAGACCGAAGGGATTATCCCCGCTCCGGAATCTACCCATGCAATTGCAGCAACAATCAGGGAGGCCCTAAAAGCAAGAGAGGCCGGCAAAAGCGAAGTGCTTTTGTTCAACCTCTCCGGACACGGGATGCTGGATATGGCCTCTTACGAGGAGTACATTTGAATAAACAATACCGGGCTGCTGTATGAACAGGGGGGCTTTTAAATTTTTTATGGCAGAAAAATTTTAAAATTCTTCACATAGCGGCCCGGTATTTAAATAATAAGTTAGTCATTCCCTATTATTAAGAGTTATTGTTCGGACCTTGTTTCTATACTCACTCCTAACACATGGAGGTCTTCAATACCGGTAATTTCTGTGGAGCATTCACCAAGCCAACCATTTTCCTGGTTGACTCCGCTGTAAATCTTAATGAAATCCACACCCGGTAAATTCACTTTTTGTCTCTTTTTATTTACTGCCCAACTAATATCAATTGCAGATTCGTCTTTTGAATTGGTTTCGTTGTCGGCATAACCGTACCTGAATTTATAAAGGACATAATAGCTGCCAGCCCCACTTTCGTCAACTCCGTTTTGGGGCAGGCGGGTACCCTTGAGTGTGAGCTTGTCTCCTGTTGCCCAAAGAGGGTAGTAAGATTGTTTGTGTAAACCGTTCTTGACCTTGTAACCCGAATTTCCTTTATTGTCTTCCCACCTGATGTAAGTAGCCCATTGATCCTGAGAATCTGGTTCTGCCAGGGGACGATGATAGGTTATCTCATAGTCGTAATATATGTTCACATCATTGCCTGCATCAACCGCTTCTTGGTACCAAAGCTCCTTTGCGGGGTCTTCATGGGCACTGCCGGCAATCTCATACCATTCGTTATCGTCCGGGACTCCGTTTTTATTGGCATCATATGCCACCATTATTACACCTGGCTCACAACTGCCCCCCTCCGGAGCGTTAGAGTCGGGATTTGCAGCAGAATAAAATGCATTTGCAATTACACGGAAATCCCTTTTTCCTTTGACATTAGGTATAGTGTGGTCAAATCCCACAACTACATATCCTCCAAAACCGCCCAATGAAATCATGCCACGCTTATTGTTTCCAATTGCAGCCAATACCTTCTGATTCATACTCTCTTGAGTGTCACCCTCTGAGTAAACAGGAAGCTTGTTTGTGAATTGTCCGATTGCCGGCATAAAGTCTAATACTTTTGTTATGTATGCAGAGGATCCCTCTGGTATCCCAGGAACAAGCTCTTCCTTTTGGCAGGAATTTGCAAAAACCAACAAAAAGAGGGATATGAGCAAATACCCAAAAATATTTTTATTCATTTTAACAATAATTTTAAAAATCATACGTAAAGAAGATTCCGGCAGGGAACTGAGTGAGGTTTTTGTACTCTGCCTTCAAAACCGGAGCTTGCTTTCCAAAGTTGAAAACCGAGATGCTGTTTATGAGGTAGTCAAGTCCGTAGCCTTTGATTGTATTGAAATACACCTCTCCCGATACCGGATGGACAGCAAGGTTGTTGTATACAATCCCGGCATTTTGAACATGTTCTTTTACATCGGTCATGTATTCCGTCTGCCCTTTGCTAAAGATATGCCGGTATATTTTTGTGGAGGCATTGCTAAAGTAGAGGGTATCACCTTTTGCACTGATTCCCGGAGATGCTCCCCAACCGGCTCCAACTTTTGCCTCTGCAATTGTATTGGTTTGGAGGACAGAATGGTCGGAGGCTTTTATTTTGATTATGGTCGCAGGATTGGTTGTGCATGAGACATATATGTTGTTATCGGAGCTCTTTATAACACCCGATATGGTGCCGGACATTGCCATGGTCTCGATAATTGCCCCATCCTTGATTACATACAAGTTTTTACCTGCCGGGACAAACACTTTGTTACCTATGACAGCCATCCTGTTTTTGGCAGCACCTTTGGAACCCTCTACAAATAGTAACTCCTTGGTAACCATGTTGAATTTGTATACTCCTTTGTTGTCACGAATGTATGCATCGTCACCGATTACAGCAACATGAGTTGGCCAGGAGAGGGCAGAGAGCTCTTGATTATAAGCAGCTTTCTTTTGCAATGTCCCGGCATCGGCAACTACCAGGATTCCGTCCCCGCCCGTCCTGTCTCCGTTTTGGCAAACTACATATAATTTGTTGCCGGTAATGAAAAGATCCATCGGAGAGTTTCCCAGGAACGAACCGTTGGCACGCCAGTACGCACTGTCTGTTGTCATACCCTGCGGGTTGATGAATACAATTGATCCATTTCCCGAAGTCATGTTGCCCTCGTTAAGAATGAAGGTCCCGTCTTTGTATTTGCCGGTAACAACCACCTTGAAAGAAGCAGTGGAAACTCCACCTTTCGGAGTAAAGACCTTGAGGGTAACCTGGTATTCTCCCACTTCACGGGCGATATATTTGTAGTAGATTTCATTGGATTTTTCTACCCCGTTTACACTCCATGCCAAAGAAAAATCGGAGGCGACATCTACCTGGGCCTTCAAGATTACAAAATTGTCCTGGACAATATTAACAACATCTCCGGGGGTTACTCCATCTATGGTAATGGTGACGTTGGGGTTGACAACAGGATTCTCTTTCTCACATGAGTAAAGGACAACTGCAAACAGCAGGATAAGATAAAATGTTACTTTTTTCATTTTTTAAAAATGTTTTAATGTTTTAAATTAGATATATCATTAATTGTCATAAGGATGGATATCCGGAATGACTGATTATTCATTTGCTTGCCAGTTTATGCCGGGTAAATACAATATGAGCAGGAATATCCCCTGTCTCAATCTCCCATTTTTTTGTACCATCGGAGTTAAAGCAGTAGAGGGTTCCAGGGGTCACATAGTCCTTTGCATCGGTTACAAAGAACTCCCCGTTTTCGGGATTGACTGCCAGCCCGTACGGGATTGCTATCCCGGAATCGGTTCCGTCTGTGATAAATGCATTGGTAACTACCCTTTTGGTGCGTGTGTCTACCTTGGCATAACTGACAGAGTTGGACTGTGTTGTGTAATTCCATTCGGTACTGTAAAGCCACAGGAAATCACCGTCTATGGTCATATTGCTGCAAGGCAGAGGGTTTAGCACATCGCTTACGTTGCCGGCAGAAGGGTCCAGTATAAATGTTTTGGAGGGGATGTCGTAGTAATCGCCACGGGAAGAGATGTAGATATTGCCTTGGTTATCTTTTTCCATCCTGTGGAGGTTGATGGCAACTTCAATCTTACCGATTTCGGTAAAGCTGTCCAAGTCTATGACAGATACCGTATTGTCGTAATTGGGTACACGGTAGCCGCCGGAATTTGCAACATATAGTTTGTTGCCGACAATAACCATCTCTTCGGGCTGGTAGCCTACTACACATTCTGCCACAACTTTCAAGGTTGCTGTGTCTACCTTTGCCACATACCCCAAACGTGCATTTGGGTCAATCTGCACCGGTCCTGCATAAGAACTTACATATGCATAGCCTTTGTCAAAAACAATGTAACGGCAATTGGGTATGGAAATCACTGCAATATGTTTTGCACTGCGGACATCCATCACCTCAACAAAATGTGAGCAATTAATCACTGAATAAAGCTTGTTCCCATAAATTTGGATGTCATTTCCCACATCTCCCAACTCCTTTACAACACCTGGGTTGCGCTCTGCAAAGATGTTCTTGTGGTAGTAACCTGTTTCATAATCAAAATAGTCTATGGTAGCCTTATTGCTCCCCATGTTCCCCTCGTTGAGCAGGAAGAATCCTTTGATTTCGCTCCCGTACACTGCCTCGGTAACCTTGGTGGCAGTAGAGGGGACAATTTCACTTTTGAATTCGTCCTTCCTGCACGAGACTGTCAGTAAAAGGGTAAATAAGATTGCAAAACGGATTTTTCTCATAACATTATATTTAGTTTGATTTTGTAATTGATACCTGGCATCGGATACCATTGTACCACCTCATAAGGCTGGTTGAGAAGGTTGTTCACCTCTGCAGTAACCCTGCATTCGGCGTTTTTTAGAGCAATCTCCCTTGAAAGCGATAAATCGTGGGTGTACCATGGCTGGGCATGATTTTCGGGAATGTTTGCCACAGATTCGTAACGTTCTCCGGTATAGATAAAACTGTAATTCAGGTTCCACTTTCCAAAACCTGCACCAATGATTGCAGAGCCGCTATGCCACGGGACATAGGGAATTTGCCCCCCGTTGTATTTGCTTTGGGGGTCGGTGAAATCCTGAGCTTTTTGGTATGTGTAGTTTAGCCTTGCAGAGAGATCCCATCCTGCAAACTTCCACATGGTTTGCAGGGCCAGGTCCATCCCGCGGATCTCCACATATCCCAGGTTCAACATTGTCCAACGGAACTGGTTGGATGTAGGCATTGCTATTATCTTATCCTGTATCTGATTGTAGTAGAAGTCAGTTTGCATCTCTATCCTTACCAATCTCTTTGAGGGGTTTATGCCATATGTGAACCCTATATTGTACTGGTTTGTGTATTCGGGTTTTAGATATTTATTGCCTATAAAAGTGTAATATAGGTCGTTGAATGTCGGCATCCGGAACACCCTCTTGTAAAAGGCCCGCAGGGTAAGCTCTTTTTGATTGAAAGGCCTGTATGATGCTATTATCGTGGGTGTGAATTCCGATTTATCCCCGGCACTGCCACCCGCCTTTTCTGTAACATCTTTCACATAAGTGTGCAACAAGCTAGCTTGCAGGTTAAGTTTGGAGCGGCGTACAGATGCCGCAGCAGCAGTCAAAAAGGTATACCTTTGCGGGTATACAAAACCGGTAAGGTCGGCAGAGAGAGTGTTCCACTGGAAATCGGCAGAGAGGGAGAGGCTGAGCCAATCAATCAATGAAAACAGGTTTGCAGAGGATATGTATGATTGGTGCTGCCTGTACCGGTTGTTGACATACATGGTTGTCTCATCTAGCCTTGGGTCCGACAAATAATGCAAATAGTCGTAAGCATATTTGGCATTCAACAAAAAGCTGTAAGAGTTTCCAGCCCTTTTGCGAAAAGAGGCCTGAACAAAGAGATTGTCGTCCCACTGCCTGTCCTGGTGACGGAACTTGCCCGGCTCTTCCCTTACAGCCGCTCCCGGGTAGCCCCGCTCACTATTGTAGTAGTAAACTTTGGCTTTCCACTCTCCGTTGTGTATTTTCCCAAACAGAGCCCCTTCTATCCTCAAAGCATTGACATCACCGTTTTCACGTACTTCGGTGGTGTCGTATCCGTCCCTTTTTGCATACCTGAACTTATATTTGCCGGAAGTACTCATATACTCTGCACTGACGGAGCTGCTTATTTTATTAGCAATTCTGTTCTTCCAAAGTAAAGAGGGGTTTATTGTTTCGAATGATCCTCCTTTGAGGGCAATGTTCAAATTGGTTGCCTTACCGGGTCCAAAAACAGGTGTGCGGGTGGCCATATATATAGAACTTGCAGAGGCAAAGTCTTTTGCCGGTTGGAAGATAGAGCTCTTTTGGCCGTTGTAAACGGAGATAGCCTCCATATTGTCAAGCGAAAA
>SABC01000256.1 GCA_009929175.1 Bacteroidia bacterium
CCCGGTAGAGACTATAACAGCACACAATGTATTCAAGGCATATTCGGAGAATGATGCCATAGCTGTAAAGGTAATCAGTGATGCTATTGAGATGTGGGGCATGGCCTCTGCCAATTTTGTAAGTCTTTTCAATCCCGAGATGGTAATATTTGGTGGGGGTGTTTTTGGCCCTGCCTCATCCTTGATTGAAAAAATTTATGCAGAAGCTGTCAAGTGGGCTCAACCAATTTCAATTAAACAATGTACATTTGCAGCGACAACTCTTCCTGACACTGCCGGCCTTTATGGTGCAGGGAGGACAGCAATAATTAGTAATTTAAGATAAACTTCAGAAAATGAAACAAAAAACTAATGGATCTGTACTCGCAGCCGGATTTATAGGAATGACATTCTTCGGTCTTGCTTTTGTCGTAATGGGAGCCGTTTTACCTTCACTGATAACAAGATTTTCTCTGGACAATGCTGTTGCCTCTACTATAGCCGGACTTTTGCCGGTAGGTATTCTGGTAGGTTCATTGATGTTTGGTCCTATTGTAGACAGATATGGTTATAAATTGCTTATTGTCTGTTCAAGCGTTGTAACTGCTATAGGTCTTGAAATGCTGGCATTCAGCTCTGAAGTGTCATTAATAAGGCTCTCAATATTCCTGATAGGTTTAGGTGGTGGTTCTCTGAACGGACTTACCAATGCACTTATATCCGATGCCTCGAATGACCATTCCAGAGCCTCCAACCTGAGTATACTGGGAATTTTCTATGCTCTCGGGGCTATTACCGTACCCCTTATCTATGCACCGCTTTCCAAGAGTGTTCCTTACACTACAATTGTAAGCTTCGCAGGTGCTCTTGTGGCTCTCTCTGTCCTATACTTCCTATTTGTAAAATTCCCTGAAGAGAAGCAGAAACAGGGAGTTCCTTTCGGGAAGTTGCTTACATTGGCCAAAGAGCCGGTGATGCTTCTCCTGAGTTTCGTTCTGTTTTTCCAAAGCGGGCTTGAAGGAATCCTCAATAGCTGGATATCTACATATATGAACACCGTTAAGGGTCTGAACACCGAATTTGCCCTTTATGCCCTCGGTTTTATATCTGTCGGTATTCTCACCAGCAGGATACTTACAAGCTACCTGCTGAAAGTATTTCCTAAACTGACAATTTTAACAATAAGCATGCTCATTACCTCTTTGGGTATGGGGTTGATTGTCCTGGCAGATTCTAAATTCTCGGCAATAGCCGGTACATTTACTATGGGTCTAGGATATGCCTCCACTTTCCCTATTGTATTGGGGACAATAGGCGACAAATTCAAAGAGATCTCCGGAACAGCATTCAGTTTTGCACTTGTCATAGGTCTTACCGGTAATACACTCCTGAATTTGCTTGTAGGGATTGTT
>SABC01000257.1 GCA_009929175.1 Bacteroidia bacterium
CTCTGCTGTTGGTTTCCCAGGTAAACCGCACTATAATTCCACTGGCCGGCCAAAGTATCTATTATGGACAATGCCCCAGAGGCAATGGCAGGAGCGATAAAGGGTTTGTAACCTTTTTCCCGAGCCACCAAATTGGCCTCCACCACTTTTTGGGTTAACTCCCGAGATATCTCTTCATCATAATGGATCACGCTGTTGGCCAACACCAATCCCTTACCATGCGGCCCAAATGCCCGGCCCTCCTTTTCATACCTTCCAAATCGGGAGTCCAATCGGCTATAATAGCAACCTCTTCCATGCATTACACCCAATCCGTACCCTCGAATTCGGTCCGGACCCCAAGAGGAATCCATTCCCCGGGCTGCCATAAATGCCGCCTTACAAAGAAGATCCACTGGGTCCGATACAATGGCCATCCACCCGCGAAGTCCCGAAGCAACTCCTCTTTTTGCCCATTCCTCCACCAAAGTGCGATTCCGATTCCACTGCATCATGCGAACATCTTCCTTGGTATAGTCCAATGACGGAACACTGGCTGACGCACAAAAAACCGCAACGTCTCCCCGAAAAAATTCATCCCGGGACAGCCCCTTCACTTCAGGAAAGTTGCGATTATGGGTGGCAGTACTTATTTGACGGTATTCCGTTTCCAATCGATATATTAGGTCGGGGTTCATATCCCAAATCCCGATGGTATGAATCCAATCTCCGCCAAGAAGAAATAGTCCGGATAACAAAGTGCTACCCACATCTCCCATGGCAAAGATATTCACCTGCTGTTTCCTATCGGGTTTTCGTAATTGGTTCAAAGGGAGGGCCCCCTTCACCAAGTCTGTTATAAATGCCAAAATAGGCTCCTTCCCTGTCTCGTCCTGCTCCCGCCTACACCAAGCTGTTTCTTAGCCTTTTTAATTTTTCAATATCGTTAGCTACATAAACAGAGGGAGCTAAATTCAAATCGTAAGATAAACAGTCGCCTTGGTCCGGTGAACGAGATGAAATAACCACTTCTCCCAACCGTTTCAACGTCAGATTCTTTTCATATAAGACTTGGTATTCTTCCTCCAGTACAGTGAGGATGTCTCTTGCATTTTCCAGACAAACCAAAGAAAATTGATATATGGTTTCTTTTTCGGCTTGGCCCAAAAATGCGGGGGCTACATAAGGTTCAATCAAATTAATGGAGGGAATTACACTCACATTTTCTGTACCTTTTCTTGCCACACTATCCCCCCCAATAAATGGATATATGGAAGACTCCACAAACCAGGCTCGTAAGTTGGGAATGAAATAGGCACTGTCCACTTTCCTTTTTTGAATGGTCATCAAATCCTTTCCCCGACCAGATAAAATGCCCACCACCAGCTTTCGAACATTCACATTT
>SABC01000258.1 GCA_009929175.1 Bacteroidia bacterium
GTTCAGAGTTTTGGGTTTGGAGTTAAACTTGGGAGTGACCTCCCCGGGGAGCAGGGTGGTGTGCTGCCATCTACAGAGGGTTATAATAAAATCCACGGACTGAACAAATGGAAATCCTTATCAATTATATCTCTGTCTATTGGACAGGGGGAGCTGGGGACTACACCTCTGCATCTTGCAAATCTTGCAGCAACTATAGCCAACAGAGGATATTATCACACCCCTCACATTATAAAAGGGGCTGAAGACACAACCCTGCAAACAGACTTTTCTGAAAGACACTACACAATGGTAGATACCACAAATTTCAAAAAGATAATAAATGGTATGTACCTTGCTGTTAATGCTCCTCCCGGTTCCGGTGCAACCGCATGGAGAGTTGCTGTTCCAGGTCTGGACATTTGTGGAAAAACAGGTACTGCTCAGAATCCTCACGGGAAAGATCACTCGGTTTTTATATGTTTTGCGCCAAGAGACAATCCAAAGATAGCAGTAGCAGCTTATATTGAAAACTCAGGCTTTGGCGGAACCTGGGCTGCTCCCATTGCCTCTTTGCTTGTTGAAAGATATCTTAAAGGAGTTGTTGAGAGAAAAGACCTTGAGTCTCACATAATAAGTTCCAACCTTATACAGAACAACAAAAGATGAAGACACCCCTTAATCTTTACAAAAAACTTGACTGGCCGCTGATAGTAACATATCTGGCTCTTGTTCTCATTGGCTGGATATCTGTATTTGCATCTGTATATGACGAGGAGCACGCTCACATTCTTGATATGTCTCAGCGGTACGGAATGCAGTTTATCTGGATTGTAACATCAATGGTTATTGCAACTCTTATCCTCTTTGTAATTAATCCAAAACTTTATAATGTGCTGGCGTGGATCTTGTACTTTCTAAGTTTGCTCCTGCTTTTTGCCGTGATTTTTATAGGAGTTGAGGTTAATGGGTCAAAATCCTGGTTTATGATTGGTCCGTTCAGATTTCAACCTGCAGAGCTTGCTAAAATCACAACTTCTCTTGCACTTGCAACCATGATGAGTGCCTATAATTTCAAACTCAAACACTTTGCCTCTTTTGCAAAGATTGGGCTGACAATACTGGTTCCAATGGCACTTATAATTCTTGAGAAGGAGACTGGTTCTGCTCTCGTTTTCTTCAGTTTTATCTTTGTCCTGTACAGGGAGGGGCTGAGCGGATGGTTCCTGGTATTTGGAATACTTGCAATACTCCTGTTTATTCTTACCCTTGCCTTCTCTCCATTTGTATCCCTTATTGTTCTTTTTGCACTAACCCTTATAGCCCTCACTTTAATATCCAGAGAGTATATAAAGGGATTCTTATTAGCAATGGTATCTATACCTATGCTAATAT
>SABC01000003.1 GCA_009929175.1 Bacteroidia bacterium
GTGTTGTCAGAGAATGTGATTTGGTAACCACCTGTAACAGTAGCAACTGTCTTGATCAGCTTACCGGAAGCAATCGCCTGGTTCAAGGCAGCAACAGCTGTTTTGTTCTCATTGATCTGCCTCTGAAGATCGTCGATATCTTCAGAATAGTCTTTCTGGCAGGATCCCAATGAGATCATCAGTGTGCAAAGAAGCACACAGATACCGAAGAATGTGAATTTTCTTTTCATTTTAAAATTTTAGTTAAAAATACTTTTGTTAAACAAAATTGATTGGCAAATATAGGTATTAAGTTTTAATATACAAGATTCTAATCCAACCGCAAATGAGAAAATTTAAAAAATTTGTAACATTTGCATAAGCCATCGGGGTCTTAGGTACTTATATGGCTCCGGATTCAAATCTGAAATAGGGAAAGATACTCTCTTCATATTGTAGCAGGGGATAGAAAGCACCTGACCTAAGTTTACAACACCTCCTTGTTTAGCGTTAATACTTCTAGTAGTTTATCGAAGACAAATATAATGAATTATTGTAAACATAAAACTAAAATCAACTTTTTTTAGTGTTGTTTAGTAAAATAAGATAAAATTCGTCTTATGATTACCGTATATCCCTTTTTTTGCAACCATATTAAGAGCTCTGATTCCGGTGTGCTTACCTTTCCATGTCCCGTAGTTGTCATCGCGTGGCTATTGTGCTGTCTATTTTCAACTCACAAAAAATTGAAAATAGCATGGATGCTTCAAGCTTCAAATCCTCTAACTTGCTCGTATTTTAATGATGATTATTTTAATCGTCATTAAATTAATCCGGCATACATAGTGGTGGATAGAAATATTATTCTTATTTTTGTAACCGCCATTAAGATAATGCACATTAAATAGTGTGAGATATGAAGTTTTATAACAGAACAGCAGAGTTAGAGATATTAGGCCGCACATTGGAGCAATCGAAGAGTAGTTCCTGTTTTACGGTTATGGTTGGGCGTCGTCGTATCGGTAAAACCTCCCTTTTACTGGAATCTGTAAAGGGACAGAAATATATTTATTTTTTTGTCTCCCGTAAAAGCGAAACGCTTCTTTGCGAACAGTTTCAAAAAGATGCGACAGATGCTTTAGGTTTACAGATTTATGGCACTATTACCCGATTCAAAGATCTTTTTGAACAGTTGTTGATTTTTGCTACAAAGGAACATTACACGCTTATCATTGATGAATTTCAAGAGTTTGACAGTGTAAATTCGTCCATATTCAGTGACATTCAGAATCTTTGGGATCAGTACAAGGATAAGACCATGATCAACTTTATTGCTTCCGGTTCTATCTATTCAATGATGATGAAGATTTTTGAGAATAGGAAAGAACCGCTATTCGGGCGTCTTACCTCAAAAATAACACTGCTACCTTTCGCCGTTAGCGTAATAAAAGAAATCCTGAACGATTATAATCCGAATTATAAATCGGAGGATCTTCTGTGTCTCTATATGCTGACGGGGGGCATTCCTAAGTATATAGACCTACTGATGGAAACCGGAGCGATAACAAAGGGTAAGATACTGGATATGGTTACACGTCCTGATTCTCCCTTTATCGGAGAAGGCAAAGAATTGCTTATCTCAGAATTTGGAAAAGAGTATGGGACTTACTTTTCCATTCTGCAATTAATCGCTTCCGGGAAAACGACCCAAAGTGAATTAGATTCCATCATCGAAAAGAATACCGGGGCGTATCTGGTCAATTTGGAGAAGGAATATTCCCTTATTACAAAAAACAAACCCATGTTCTCGAAGCCGGAAAGCCGAAAAGCTCGTTGGAGTTTGAATGACAACTACCTTCGTTTCTGGTTTCGGTTCATTTATCCGAATCAGTCATTGATTGAAATGGGAAAATATGACTTGCTTCGTGAGTTTATTGACAAGAACTATGAGCAATATAGCGGATTCACTTTGGAAAAATACTTTCGTGCTAAAATGGCGGAAGAGGAGAGGATAACCGCTATTGGTAGCTATTGGGACAGTAAAGGTAAAAATGAGATAGACCTGATTGCTTTGAATGATTTGGATAAAACGGCTATTGTTGCCGAGGTAAAACGTAACCCAAAGAAAATTGATATAGCTTTACTTCAAGCGAAAGCCGATTCAATCAAAAAAGAACTTGCAAAATATAAGGTTGAATTAAGGGGCTTATCTATCAATGATATGTAAAACCCAGTTCAAGAATTTTTGTAAGATACAAAAAGTTCGTATAGTTGTACCTGAAAGCTGATATGAAGCTTGTGGAAAGAAAAAGACAGTCGAAAGCCAAGGCTGGACAAAAATCAGTTACTAAAGAAAAGGCGATGTAGCCTTAACCTCGCATCATACAGGACAATCGGAATTTTTCGTCCCTTTCCATCTCTCTCCGCAGCCAAAAAAACAACAAAAAAGCCTTGTTGCTGCGCCCTGCGGGATTGCCTCGCTGAGCTCGGCTTTCCCTGGGGCAAACATGTGGGGCTCTCATCCCCCCTGCGGGATTGCCTCGCTGTCGCTCGGCTTTCCCTGGGGGGGGCCTTGCAGCCAAAAAAACAAAAAAAGCCTTGTTGCTGCGCCCTGCGGGATTGCCTCGCTGTCGCTCGGCTTTCCCTGGGGGGGGGCCTTGCAGCCAAAAAAAACATAAAAAAGCCTTGTTGCTGCGCAACTGGTTTTTTATTTTCACCTCCGCCTCAAGCGAGCTTGGGCGGGGTTAAACATGTGGGGCTCTCATCCCCCCTGCGGGATTGCCTCGCTGTCGCTCGGCTTTCCCTGGGGGGGGGCCTTGCAGCCAAAAAAACAAAAAAAGCCTTGTTGCTGCGCAACTGGTTTTTTATTTTCACCTCCGCCTCAAGCGAGCTTGGGCGGGGTTAAAATAAAAAAACCGGGCTGAGCCCGGCTTTTTTTGTTTTTTTGGCTGCGGAGAGGGAGGGATTCGAACCCCCGGAACCTCTCAGTTCAACGGTTTTCAAGACCGCCGCAATCGACCACTCTGCCACCTCTCCATTGATCCCTAGGCGGGATCGGGGCTGCAAAGATATTGATTTTTTCTATACGTCCAAAAAAATATCTATCAATTAGTGGCACAGTATTTGAAAAAATTTAGTATATTTAATAAACAATACGAAAAGCTTTTAAACCCGGCGATTCATACATCATATAAAACCTAACCATATGAAAAGTAAAACATTCGAAACCGAGATACTGGAGCTTGAATCAAATCTTTCCAGATACGCATATAGCCTTACATCCAATAGAGACGATGCCAAAGACCTGGTGCAGGAGACTTTCTTCAAGGCTTTTAACAACCAGGAGAAGTTCAATGAGCATACCAACATCAAAGCCTGGGTATACACAATCATGAAAAACACATTCATCAATGACTACCGCAGGAGGACAAAACGTCAGTCATTGTTCAGTGAGGATGTTCATGAATTTGTAATCAACAACAAGCCTTCTGATTACGGTCCCGAGGCCGATTTTGGATTCCGGGAGCTGACCAAGGTTGTAAATTCGCTGGAACCGGAGTTCCGGGTACCGTTCCAGATGCATGACAATGGCTATAAGTACCAGGAGATTGCAGATGAATTGGGGCTCCATTTGGGGACTGTCAAAAGCCGGATACACTTCTCACGCCAAAAGCTGATGGACAAGTTAAGGTAACTGACAAAAAAGCATACATGCTGTAAAATATTTTCAGCAAAAAAGCCGGCACATGTCCGGCTTTTATTATTTCTTAACAAAAAAGAGATCTGATTAAGGAAATATTTAAAAGGCATCTTCTCTGGAAAAGAATTTCCGGTGGAACAACAGCAGGTAAAACACCCCTATTGTAATACAGGAATCTGCAATATTGAATATCGGTCGGAAAAAGAGAAACTGTTCACCACCCCATATGGGCACCCAGTTTGGCAGAGTTGTGTCGATTAGGGGAAAGTAGAGCATATCCACAACCTTACCGTGAAGGAACGAAGCATAACCTCCCCCTTCCGGGAGAAAAGTTGCAACCTGGGTAAAGGTCGACTCACTGAATATCAACCCGTAAAACATACTGTCCACCACATTTCCAACGGCACCTACAAGAATCAGCCCTACCCCGTAGATAACACCCATTGGGGCCTCCTTTCTCAATAGCTTCTTAATATAGTAGATTATGAAACCTATGAGTACAATGCGGAAAAGGCTCAACAACAGCTTGCCTATCGCTCCTCCGAATTGCATCCCAAAAGCCATACCGTTGTTCTCGATAAAGTAAATCTTGAACCAATCCCCAAATACAGGAATGCTCTCACCAATGGTCATGTTGGTTTTTATCCAAATCTTGACCACCTGGTCGATTACCAGAATCAGAACTACAAGCAGAGTTATCTTCTTACCCCTGGATAATTGCATCCTTCCTTAGTCCCTTTTGTTTTTGGCCTCAACTGAGAGTGTTGCATGGGGAACAAGCAACAACCTCTCCTTAGGGATAAGTTTGCCTGTTTCACGGCATATGCCGTAACTTTTGTTTTCAATCCTGATAAGGGCAGCTTCGAGGCTTTGGATAAACTTGTATTGCCTTTGTGCAAGTTGGCCTGCCTCCTCTTTTGATAAAGCAGATGCACCCTCTTCAAGAACCTTGAATGTTGGTGAGGTATCTTCGGTATCGTTGCTGGAGCTATGTGTCACTGCCGATTTAAGCTGCTGGTATTCCTGTTTTGCCTGCTCCAGTTTCTGGAGAATAAGTTCCTTGAACATCTGAAGCTCCTCATCACTGTAACGGACTTTTTCCCTTGCTTCGTCGTTGTTTTTTCCTTTTGTTGTCATATTCCTTATTTTTAAGAAAGGTCAAAGATAATAATTAATCATATATAAAAAACATATTGTCAATATGCTCTCTTGTTTTCGTTACGAAGCCAAAGTTCAAAAGGTTGCAGTCCCTCTTCTTCCATGATACGCTCTGCAGGGAGTGACCGTTCGTTTACAGGAAGGTCAAACTGGTCATATATGAAAGCATCACTAAACCCGGCTTTGGCTGCATCATCCCTTCCGGCGGCATAATAGATCCTCCCTATACGAGCCCAGTAAGATGCCGACAGGCACATAGGGCACGGTTCGCAGGAAGTGTATAGCACACACCCGCTCAAATCAAATGTTTTTAGCTCTTTGCATGCATTCCTTATAGCATTGACCTCGGCATGGGCAGTGGGATCGTTGTCGGGTGTGACTGTATTCCCGGCAGCACTCACAACCTTTCCATCCTTGACAATCACGGCACCAAAAGGGCCTCCGCCTTGGGTGGAGGCATTGCCTGAGGCAATTTCAAGTGCCTTTTTCATGAATTCAACGTTCTCTTTGTCCATAATCAAACCTTTTTAATTTCTATATTCAGGGTTTCGTCATCCCACTCGATGGACAAACCTCCTTTATAACCTGGTACTGTGATCAATTCCCTGGCAAGTGTCTGGCTGCATACATACTCCCTGAACCCTGTCAAGGAGTCCTCTATTTCGGGTTTGGATTCAAGGGTAATTGAGATTTTGTCCGTAACCTCCAGCCCGGTATCCTTCCTCATGTTCTGTATCCTGTTTACCAGTTCCCTTGCAGTTCCCTCCCTGCGGAGCTCAGGTGTAATAGAAATATCCATCGCAACTGTCAGTTTACCCTCGGAGGCAACCAGCCACCCCGGCATATCTTCCGAAGTGATTTCCACATCCTGTGCGGTTATCTCCACTACTCCGCCGGGCATATCCAGCTTATAGAGCTCACTCCTTTCAATTTCGGCTATCTGCTCCTGTGTAAATGATGCAAATGCTGCCGAAATTTCCTTCATCTGTTTGCCGTACCTCTTACCCAACACCTTGAAGTTGGGTTTTATACGTTTGGTAACCAAACCTATGGTATCCATTATATATTCCACCTCCTTCACATTTACTTCGCTAAGGACCAAAGGCTTAACCAACTCAAACTGCTCTTTTATCCGATTATCCAGCACCGGAAGCAATATTTTTGCCAAAGGCTGCCTAACCTTTATGTTGACCTTACGTCTGAGAGCCAGAATCATGGATGAAGCACGCTGGGCAAGTTCCATCCTCTCCTCCAGCGCTTTGTCTATAGAATCCTCGTCAGCCTCGGGCATCAGTACCAGGTGTACACTCTCATTTGTGTGGTTACCGGTAACCGCATTGAGGTCCAGGAACAGCCTTTCCATAAAGAAAGGGGCAATCGGTGCAGAGAGTATTGATATACTCTCAAGGCAAGAATAGAGGGTTTGATAGGCACTTAGCTTGTCGCTGTCCATCTCCCCGCCCCAAAAACGTTTGCGGTTGAGACGTACATACCAGTTGCTCAGGTTATCGTTTATAAAATCCTGAATCTTACGGCCTGCAGAGGTTACATCATAGTTATCATAGGCCTCCCCCACCTCTTTTATAAGTGTGTTCAAAAGGGAGATAATCCACCTGTCTATCTCGGGCCTCATTGCAAGGGGTATCCGGGGTGCACTGTTATCGAAGCCATCCACGTTTGCATACAAGGCAAAGAACGAATAGGTATTGTATAAAGTCCCGAAAAACTTGCGTCTTACCTCATCCACTCCACCAACGTCAAACTTGAGGTTGTCCCAAGGCTGGGCATTGGTCAGCATGTACCACCTCAGCGCGTCGGCACCCTGCTCACTGAGGGTTTTGAAGGGGTCCACCGCATTGCCAAGGCGTTTGCTCATCTTGTTCCCCTCTTTGTCCAGCACAAGTCCGTTTGATATAACCGTACGGAAGGCCACATCATCCTTTACCATGGTGGCGATTGCATGGAGGGTAAAGAACCATCCGCGGGTCTGGTCCACTCCTTCGGCAATAAAATCGGCTGCCTGGCCAAAAGAATCACTGCCAAGCCTTGCAAGTCCCTCCTGTGCAAAAGGCATAGCACCGGAATCAAACCAAACATCTATCAAATCACTTTCACGTTTCATCTTTTTGCCTGTCGGAGAAACCAGTACTATCTCGTCCACGAAAGGCCTGTGTAAATCAATCTTTTCGTAGTTAGCGGCAGAAAAATCTCCCGGCACAAAGCCACTATCCTTGAGAGGGTTGGAATTCATGAATCCGGCTACAACTGATTTTTCAATCTCATTGTAAAGTTCATTTGCCGACCCTATGCAGATCTCCTCCGATCCCTCCTCCGAATGCCATACAGGCAGAGGAGTTCCCCAATACCTGCTGCGTGAGAGATTCCAGTCCTGGAGGTTTTTCAACCATTTTCCAAATCGCCCGCTGCCTGTGGATTCGGGTTTCCAGTCAATTGTATTGTTAAGCTCTATCATCCTCTGTTGTACTGCCGTGGTCTTTATAAACCAGGAATCCATCGGATAATAGAGTACCGGTTTGTCGGTCCTCCAGCAGTGAGGATAAGAGTGAACATGTTTCTCTATACGGAAAGCAAGTCCCTGCTGTTTTAACATTACAGCAAGGTCCACATCAAGGGTTGTATCGCTGTCGGTGAGTGCAGGGTCGTAGCTGTTTTTCACGAAACGGCCGGCATATTCCCCGTAAAGTTGAGAGTCAACATTGGTAGTAGTAAAGTTGGCGTCCAAATCTTCCAGTTTGTAGAATTTCCCGCTCCTGTCCACAAGGGCCTGCATGTTTCCCTCCTTGTCCATCACCATCAATGCAGGAACCCCGTTTTTCAATGCAACCCTTTGGTCATCTGCACCAAAAGTTGGAGCGATATGGACTATTCCGGTACCATCAGAGGTTGTGACAAAGTCGCCGGAAATAACCCGGAATGCCCCTTCACCGGGATTTACCCAAGGAATCAGCTGTTTGTAGTTTATACCACACAATTGGGAGCCTTTCACATCTCCCTCCATAATCCTGTAAGGAACAACCTTATCACCAGCCTTATACTCATCCATGGAGGCCTCAGCTCCCTTAGGATTGAAGAGTGATCCGACAAGGTCGGCAGCCAGCAAAAAGATTGCCGGAGACCCTGTGTAGGGATTGAATGATTTGACCCTCACATAGTCTATGGATGGTCCAACGCACAAAGCAGTATTGGAAGGAAGTGTCCATGGTGTTGTAGTCCACGCCAACATGTAAACCGCAAGGTCATCACCTTCAAAAAGCATTTCCGAAGCACTATCCTTCACAACCTCGAACTGTGCAACGCAAGTTGTATCCTTTACATCCCTGTAACAACCGGGCTGATTAAGTTCGTGGGTGCTCAGACCGGTACCTGCCGCAGGAGAGAAGGGCTGGATCGAGTAACCTTTGTACAGATAACCTTTTTGGTAAATCACCTTCAAAAGATGCCATAGGGTCTCTATATACCTGTTATCATATGTGATGTAAGGGTCATTCATATCCACCCAGTATCCCATCAGCTCGGTAAGGCTCTCCCACTCTTTGGTGTATTTCATTACTTCTCTACGGCATGCATTGTTGTATTCACTTACCGAAATTTTTGTGCCAATATCTTCTTTGGTGATTCCCAACATCTTTTCCACTCCCAACTCTACCGGCAACCCATGTGTGTCCCATCCGGCCTTTCGCTCAACACGGAATCCTTTTTGGGTTTTGTAGCGGCAAAAGACATCCTTGATGGCCCTCGCCATCACGTGGTGGATTCCCGGCATCCCGTTTGCCGAAGGCGGCCCTTCGTGAAAAATAAATTTGGGAGCCCCCTCTCTTTGAGAAATCGTTTTTGCAAAACAATTCTCGCTGTTCCATTTTTCTAAAACAGAGCGGTTGATCTCTACAAGATCCAGTTTCTTATATTCGGCAAATCTCATTTTTGGATTTTTTTTGAATTTGCAAAGATACGATTATTCATTACTTTTGAAAAAAATTGATTATGGGCACTCTCCTAAACAATGTTGATATACTTATGTTGGTATGCTTTATTCCGGCAGTAATCGGAGGGATCATGAGCGGCCTGGTGCGCCAGCTAGCCTCCATTTTGGCTCTTGTGCTGGGTGTTTGGGCCGGGTGGCACTTTTCCTCCATGTTATCGGACGGAATCAAAATTTGGTTTAAGACCGAGAACGAATTACTTGATATAATCTCATTCGGCATTATTTTCATTGTTGTAATTTTTGCTGTCAATATCATCGGAAAAGCCCTTTCGGGCGTGATAAAAATGGTGCTTTTGGGATGGCTGGACAAGCTGCTGGGGGTATTGTTCGCAATTCTGAAGTATTCCTTCATTTTTAGCATTATTATCTATCTTTTAAACTCCCTCGACGGCCTTTACCCTTTTTTGCCTCATGAAATGCTTGCAGATTCAACGATTTACCCAATCATTAAAGACCTGGCTCCTTTTCTTTTTCCCTACTTGCAAAAGGTTAATCTTTTTTAAAAACTGCTTTTTTCAGCAGTATCGGTAAAATTATAACCGCCTTTTATAATCCTGTTGATTTTTTCCAATATTTTACCATAGTTTCGCTCTTGGGAACGGGACAAATGTGTGGTCAGATTAGCCTTTTATGAGCAGGAGAGGTAGTGAAGTTGGGATGTCCCGTTCTTTTTTATTTTTGATTAAAGTTATGGGAAGTATCAGGAGGGTAAGCATCAGGGTGAGGCAAAACGATACAAGCGACTGTGGAGCGGCAGCTTTGGCATCGGTTGCAGCCCACGCAGGAATAAGGAGTTCGGTTGCCATGCTCCGTCATTTAAGCGGAACAGACTCGTCCGGGACCACGATCAAAGGGCTTATTGAGGCTGCCAATGCAATAGGACTTGGTGCAGAGGCTTTCCGGGGTACCGCCCAATCCCTATCCCTGGTTCCGAAACCGGCAATCCTGCATATCAAAAAAGAGAATGGAATACTCCACTATGTTGTGCTTTCAAAACATTCACGTGGTAAATTCCTTGTCATGGACCCTGCAGACGGTCAAATCCACAAAAAGGAGATCGATAGCATATGCCACGAGTGGAGCGGTATTGTCGTGCTTTTCAGCTTTCCTGACAATCTCAGGAAAAAAGCCTCAATACTCACTTCCCACATAAGGGAATTGCTCAGGCTGATAGTTTCCCGGTGGAAGATATATCCGGCAACCCTGGCAATATCGGTGGTCAGTACCGTTTCTATGCTGGCTGTTGCTGTTTTTATAAAGGAGCTTCTGGACTCCGTGATACCGGGAGGGGATCTTGCGAGGCTCAAAATCTTCTCCCTTGCCGTGGCGGCAATAACCCTGACCTCAATCTTACTATCAGCCCTGCGTTCTTGTATGCTGGTCAAGGCGGGGGTAGGGATTGAGAAGGAACTTACGGGAGAGTACATGGAGCAACTATGCCACATACCCCTTCCTTTCTACGGATCATTCAAAACCGGAGAGTTGACTTCCAGAATTTCCGACATCTACAGGATACGTAGTTTTGTTGCAGAGACCCTGCCGGACACCTTGGTTGCTGCAGTCACCCTTGCACTTTCGTTTTTCTTGTTGTTTTGGATAAACTCCACAATGGCCTGGTTATGCATGCTCTTCCTCCCCATATACCTGTCTGTTTTTATAGTCCATGACAAAGTTCGTAAACCGGGAATCCGGAGGCTACTGGAAAAAGGGGCTGCATTCCAGGGTTACCTGATAGAAAACCTGCGGGCAATGGCCACAATCAGAAATTTTGGGCTCAGGAAACGGTTTATGGCCGGAGCCTCAATCAAACATAATGACCTGGCCAAAGAGCTGGTGACAACATCCAAAGCTGCAATAATTGCCGGGAGTTGCGCTGACCTGGCTTCGAGGATGCTTTCTGTCGTTATCCTGTGGTTTGGCGGAAAGGGTGTTGTTGCTGGTACATTATCGACGGGTGAGATGGTTTCATTTTTTACAATGGCTTCGCTATTTTCTTCGCCAATGCAACAATTAGCCATCTCCTTTGCAGCATTACGTGAGGGGCTGACTGCTTCCTCCCGTTTCAATGACATCATGATGGTAAGGAGAGAACGTTACAATTCCGGTATTATCAAGGCCAGCAGCTCCGCAATTGAGGTAAGGGAGCTCTCCTTTGGTTACCCCGGGAGGGAGATGCTCTTCAGAGGGCTCTCTTTTTCAATCGAAAAGGGAAGGATTGTATTGCTTACGGGAGAGAGCGGGTGTGGCAAAAGCACTGTAATATCACTGATACTGAAACATCTTGTTCCAAGAGCCGGAACAATTGGCAGCTATCTGGACAGCAATTCAAATATTGAGAAATGGAGGGAGATGATTGCCTTGGTTCCCCAGAATCCCGACCTGCTAGGGGAAAGCATTATGGAGTGCATTATTCCCGGAGATCCCGGAGATCTGGACGGGAGTTACTTTTCAAGGCTTGTTAACGAACTGGAGCTGGACAAAATGGCTTCCAGGTTTCCATTTGGTTTTTCAACCCATCCGGGTGAAGGAGGAGCTCTTCTTTCCAGAGGCGAACAACAAAGGGTGGCCTATGCCAGGGCGGCGATGAAACGGGCACCTGTCATGCTTTTGGACGAGGCTACAGCCTCTCTGGATATACATTCACAAGAGCTGATCCTCAACTCTGTATCAAGGCTCAGGGAGGAGGGATGTGCCATCCTCATTGTATCACATGATAAAAGCATATCAAAGTTAGCGGACCTTACAATAGACATGGGGTTATACTCCTGTAAAACAATAGCATCATAAAAAAGGAGGGTGCACACTCCTGGGTGGTTCCCGCACACCCTTAGCTGCGGGATTATATAATTAAATGGTCATGGAAAAAATCAAGAGAGAACAATGGGGTCTTACCCCACTGGACGAGAGAGAGATGTTGCAGAATGGCGGACTTTCTCTCAGGGAGATTTGGAACTATCTCACCCTGTTGGGTGAGGTTTTGAAAAAGGCCGAAAAATACTGGCCCAGTTTTAAACACGGTTTCGTAGACGGATGGGAGGCTGCGTGATGGAAAGGAGTAACAACGCAATGATGCTGATACCATTGACTTACGGAGAAATGTTAATGGTAAGGGGTGGTTCCGAAGGATGGGACCACGATATTGCCGAACAACTAGGCAGAGGAGCCGGATACACGGTTAAGAAATTATGGAGGCTTTTTCTGTTCATGAGTAAGAATCTCTACGAACTGCAGGCTAATACTCAGGTAATTTACAAATAGATTCCCGGAGAAAATATTCCCCTCACGGGAGTTTGTTATTGAAAAAAATATAACTTTGTCGATTATGAAAAATAGATACAAACTCCCGTTATTATTCTTCCTGTTTTTCCCGCTCTTTTCTTTTTCACAAAAGAGCTGGACATTAGAGCAGTGCATCCGGTATGCATGGGAAAACAACCTGCAGCTCAAGCAACAGGAACTCGCCGTGGAACAAAGTGAAAACCAGTACAACCAGGCAAGGTTGAACTTTGTACCCTCTGTAAGTGCTTCCCTGAGTCATTCTATGAACTGGGGACGCTCGGTAAACGTGCAGGACCTGGAGATTATTGAAAACAAATTATCCCAGAGCACCAGCGCAAGTGCAAGGGCGGCAGTGAACCTTTTCGAAGGATTCACCAAAACCAATGATTTGAAAAGCAAGAGTGTACAGATGGAGATAAGCCGCAGCGAAGTTGAAAAACTCCGCAATGATATCTCTGTGGAGATTGCCCGCTCATATCTGCAGATCCTATTGTCGGGGGAGATTCTGGAGGCCTCTCTTCAAAGTCTTGAATCAACGACCATTCAGGCCGAAAGGACTAAAAAACTAGTGGATGCAGGCAGCCTTGCATACAGTTCCCAGCTGGAGATTGAGGCACAGATAGCGGCCGAAAAAGTCCAGGTTGTGAATGCCCAAAACCAGCTCCGCAGTGCCATGCTCTCGCTTGAACAGCTGTTGGACCTGCCCGAAAATGCAGATTTCGGTATTGAGAAAGTAGAGATAGACTTCCTTATCAAAGACCACCATAATATTTCTGTGGACGAACTTTTCCAAAGCTCACTCTCCCTTCCACAAATGAGGATAGCCGAGCTCAACCTCAAGAACTCCGAACTACAACTTGCAATTGCAAAAGGGAGGCTCTATCCTTCCATATCTTTCTCTGCAGGTTACGGGAGCTACTACAGTGACAGCAGGGACCAATCCTTCTTTGACCAGTTTAACGAAAACCGCAATCCATCACTGGGTTTTGGCCTGAACATACCGATTTTCAACAATTACATGGTACGCACCAACGTGAAAAACGCACAGCTGGGTGTAACCAACTCCAAACTGGACCAAAAATACAGGCAACAGCTGCTATACAAGGAAATCCAACAAGCCGGAAACGATGCCCTCTCCTATTTTGAAAGGTACAAGGCATCCGGACAAAACGTGAAAGCAATGGAGGAGTCTTTCCGCTATGTACAGCAAAAATTTGACGTTGGTGTATTGAATGCTACAGATTACTCGGTTGCAAAGTCCAACCTGTTCCGTGCACGCTCCGAATATTACCAGGCCAAATACCAATATGTATTCCAGCTTAAGATCCTCGATTTTTACAAGGGAATCCCCATTTCACTATAAATAAAAAGCACCAATATGTTTAAAAAATCTATCAAATGGATTATTGCTGCGGCTGTGGTTTTAGTAATATTACTGGCCTGGTACGGCAGCAAAAAGGGCAAAGCAGAGACTCCCGTAACAATAGAAACGATATCGTTAAGGACAATCACTGAGGTTATCCCTGCAAACGGCAAGATCAAACCAGTCACAGAGGTAAAAATCAGCCCTGATGTTTCGGGAGAAATCGTGGAGCTCCACTTCAAAGAGGGAGACCCTATTAAAAGGGGCGACCTTATAATCAAAATAAAACAAGACGTTTACATCTCCATGAGAGAGCGTGCAGAGGCTTCACTCAATTCGGTTAAGGCCCAGCTTTCCCAACAGATGGCCCAGTTCGAACAGATCCGGCAGGCCTATGAGAGGAGCAAAATACTTTTTGGTCAAAAAGCCATTTCGGAGTCTGAATACGAAAATGCCTTTTCCCAGTACGAGGTTGCAAAAGCACAAATAGAGGCGGCCGAGTTCAACGTTAAAAGTGCTACTGCTGCCCTTAAGGAAGCACAGGAAAACCTGGTCAAAACAGTGATTTATGCACCTATGGACGGGATCATATCCAAAATGAGTGTAGAAAAGGGGGAACGTGTTGTTGGTACCAGCCAGATGGCGGGTACCGAAATGCTCCGTATTGCCAATTTCGACAATATGGAGGTTTTGGTGGATGTGAATGAAAACGACATTATCCGCATCAAGCAGGGTGATACCGCCACCATTGACGTGGATGCCTATCCCGGGAGGAAGTTCACCGGGATTGTAACCCAAATAGCCAACTCAGCCAAAAACATAGGGTCGGCTATAGACCAGGTAACAAACTTCGAAGTCAAGGTGTATGTTTTGCCTGAATCCTACCATGATCTTAATCTGGAAGGCAAAAACCCTTTCCGGCCGGGCATGTCTGCCTCTGTTTCGGTACAGACAAACCGTCGCGAAAACGTAGTAGCCATTCCTCTTCAGGCTATTACAACCAGGACAGACCTTATGAGTGACTCTTTAAAGAACTCTTTGGGGATAAATGAGTCCAGGGAGCAGGTGTTTGTTGTAAAGCAAGACAACACCGTAGAGGTACGTGAAATTACAACGGGAATACAAGACCTTAACTATATAGAAGTTGTAACCGGCCTTACTGATGGAGAAAGAATAGTAACCGCTCCTTTCTCGGCTATCAGCAAAAATCTTAAACCGGGAACCACAGTCAAACATGAGGAAAAAGAGAAGCCCGGCACTATCAAATAGAATGTAATGAGCGAAAAAGAACCTTTAATACTATTGGTCGAGACAGCAACCGAACTTTGTTCGGTTGCTCTTTCTTACAGAGGAGAAATATTGGGAGAAGAGATTTCAAGGGAGCCTCGTTCACACGCATCCCTGATATCTGTAATGACAATCAAATTAATGGAAAAGACTGGTTATACCATCCCAATGTGCGATGCTGTTGCTGTGAGCCATGGTCCGGGATCATATACCGGGCTAAGGGTCGGCGTATCCTTTGCTAAGGGTATTTGCTACGCCGTTTCCAAGCCCCTGATTGCAATCGGAACCCTTGACATCATTGCTGCAATGACAGCAGGTACCTATGCCCTGGACAACTCCTCATACATCGTTCCCATGATTGATGCTCGAAGGATGGAGGTCTACACTGCCACATACGATTCCAAAGGAAAAAGGATCAAGGATGTCGAGGCTTTGGTTGTTAAAGAGGATAGTTTTGACCGGCTGCTGGAAAGTGGAGAACTCTTTTTTTGCGGGGACGGCTCTGTTAAGGTAAAGCCAATTATCCGCCATCCCAATGCAAGGTTTGTCGAGGCAGAGCCGTTGGCGTCCAATATGTCCCGTATTGCAACCCAAATCTACAAAACAAAAAAGTTTGAAGATTTGGCATACTTCGAACCTTTCTATTTAAAGGAGTTTATTGCAGGAAAGCCGACTACCTCATGAGTGAGGCTATCTTTTGCTCCAGAACATCGTCAAACAAATCCCTGGCAACAATAGTACCGCTCTTGTCTATTAGATAATTGGCCGGTACTTTTTGAATATTGTAGGTATTTAGTACAATCGACGCCGGTCCTTGCCCGTCACAAACACTTATCCATGGTAGTTTTTGTTCGTTAACCGCAGTAGCCCACGCGGTTTTATCGGTATCTACAGAAACCTGGTAAATTTCAAACCCCTTGCTTTTGTATTTTTCGTATAACTCCATATACTCCATGTTGAGCATCTTCTGTGCCGGATCTTTAACTGTCCAGAAAGAGAGTAGAATTACCTTGCCCGAAAGATCTGCCAGATTTTTAGTCTGTGCTTTAGTATCGGGAAGTGAAATATCCGGGAATCCTGATTCCGAAGCATCAAGTATCTTGTTTGTAAAGATGTCAACTTTTTCCCTGCTGCCGATTTCGTCCATAAGCCTTTCCAGATAAACAGAACCCGGGTAGGCGACAGTCAGGGAGTCGTGTACCCTTTTGAACAGCAAAACATCCCTGACATCCGCAAAAAGTGGAATATCAGGTGATAGCCTGTGGTACATGAGAATAACGTTGGTTATTGAATTGGGATTGGTATATATGTATTTGATTGCATCCTGTTTGCTCTTGACATAATGACGGCCCAAAGCGTAGTTGAGCTCTTGGCTAAGGGGCTGGTTACCCGATTTGTCTGCCTGTTGCATCAGGGTCATCAGCGAATCAAAAGAGTTCTTGGATTTGGCCAGAGTCTTTTCCAATGATGTAAGAAGGAGAGACTCATCAGACCCCGAAACTTTCACATTCCTTCCTGTAGTATCTGTAACCAGATTGATCATATCCCCGGGAAGCAGCACCATTGAGGCAACCTTTGCATTGCGATAATAGAGGTAGTAAAACTGAGGGGACTCTCCCTTTAATTTCACATTTACGGTAAACCGGCCCTCTTTGTTGTACTTTAAGGTATCTACATCAGACAATCGACTTACTTCCAGAACCTTGAGCACAAGATCCCCATTAGTTGCCCCCTCGATCTTTCCATTAATCTTTACACTGTTGCTGCGGCTGCAGGAAAAAAACAAAAAGGGGATGAGTAGGGCTAGAAAAAGTTTGTTCATCGGGAATTACAGTTTAATTTTAGAACTGATTAATTTGGCAATTTGCTCCATCTCGGAACGCTCCGGTTTAAGTTTTGGTCTGCTAAGGTCCATATCGCTCTCCTTGTTGAGTGGCACAAGATGGATGTGCGCATGTGGCACCTCCATACCCAATACAGCCACACCTATCCTCTTGCAAGGTACCGCCTCTTTTATACCCAAGGCAACCTTGCGGGCAAACAGAAACAACCGGCTGTACTCATCACTGTCAATATCGAACAGATAGTCAACCTCATTTTTGGGGATAACAAGTGTATGCCCCATTGTGAGTGGACTGATATCCAGGAATGCGAGGAAATCATCATCTTCTGCAACCTTCCATGCAGGAATCTCTCCTGCCACAATTTTGGAAAACACAGAGGCCATTGTTATTTGGATATTTCGAGGATTTCAAATTTTATGAGACCGGACGGTACCTGAACCTCTACTATATCTCCCTTTGACTTGCCTATCAAAGCCTTACCAATAGGAGTTGCAGCGGCAAGCTTACCTTCCCTGAGGTTGGCTTCTGTCTCGCCAACCAAAGTGTACTCCACCGTAGTGTTGTTGGTCAAGTTTTTAAGCTTTACCTTGTTCATGATTTGGATATGGGTTGTATTGATCCTCGATTCGTCGATAATACGTGCGTTGGCAATCATCTCCTCGAGCTTTGCAATTTTGAGTTCCAAGAGACCTTGTGCCTCTTTTGCTGCATCGTACTCGGCATTTTCGGAGAGGTCTCCCTTGTCCCTTGCCTCGGCAATTTGCCTGGAGATTGAAGGGCGTTCAACCGAAACCAAATGTTGATGTTCTGCTTTTAGCTTTTCTAAACCCTCTGCAGTTAAATAATGAATTTTTGACATATTACTGGAAAATTAAAAAGAATCCTGCGTCACAGGACTCTTTAAGACAAAGATAATACTATTTATTTAATAAAAAAACTAATCCCTGAATTTGGGAGCCGCCAGTTCGGAGTATAAAATAAAGAGACGCGGGTCAAATTTCTCCTTAAGCAAATCAATTGACAAACCCGATTCGTTGTATTTATCCCCCGAGATTTCGTCACTGGAATAAATATCTTCGCCCTCGCTCTTGCTGTTTGCAGACTGTTCATCCAAAATGGATTGAACTGTATGTTTTGAGAAGGTCGACGGTTTTACCTCCTCTATTTTAACCTCATCTGCTACCGGTGCCGAAATGGATCCCTCATCCAGCTCTTCGTAATAGAATTCAAACGGATTCTCACTATGCTCCTCGTCAATCAGTGATGAAGCAACAAAAGAGAAGGGGTTTTGGGAAACAGGTTCTCGTTTTGGCTCAGTTGGTGTGGCATATGACTGGGTCGAAGGTTTTCTTTGCCTTGCAGCTGCCTGCTGCTCCTTTTTTTTCTTTTCGCTGTAGATCTGGAAAGCCATCACTGCAATCCCGATAACAATATAAAGAATAGTATCCATAATAAAAATTAGTTAAGTGCCGGCTGACCGATGCAAGTTAGTAATAATTGCCCGGATTATCTCAATTTAAATTCACCTGTGGCAAGTATGTCAAGTGCCTGCTCCCTGTCGTTTTCCAGTTGGATTTTGAGATATTCCAGAGAATCAAAACGTTTCTCTTCCCTTAGCCTTTGTACAAATTCCAACTTGAGAGGCAATCCGTAAATATCTTCATTGAAATCCAAAAGGTGTGTCTCTATACTTTTCTCCGTTCCTGAAGATATTGTGGGTCTTGTGCCGATGTTGGTTATCCCTTTGTAACAATTGCCGTGCACCTGGGCCACAACGGCGTAAACACCATTGGCAGGCAATATCTTGAGGGGTTCGTAAAGTTTGATGTTTGCTGTGGGAAAGCCTATTGTACGGCCAATTTTCTTACCCTCAACTATTGCACCCTCAAGACCATAACGGTATCCAAGCATCTTGGATGCAAACTCTATCTCGCCGGAGCATAACGCCTCCCTTATCTTGGTAGAACTGATCACCACGTGGTCCGATGTGTTTTCGAACTCAGAGACCCTTACCGGCTCTATGCCGTTCTTGATGGCAACTTCAAACATCTCTTGTTGCGTTTGGTTTGTATCATGGCCTACCCGGTGGTCGTAACCGGCTACCAGTGTTGTCACCCCGAACATATCACGGAGATATTTCCCGAAAAACTGGTCTGTGGATTGAGAGGCAAACTCTTTGTCAAAAGCGAGTACATGTACTTGCTCTATGCCAAGTGAGTGAAGCAAGCTTTTTTTCTCGTCCAGTGTGGTGAGCAGCCTGAACTTGGCTGCATCCTGCTGCAAAACAGCCCTGGGATGGGGCCAAAAAGTTACTACGGCCGGAGTCTTGCCCTGCTCCCGGGCAAGCCGGGTAACAGTGTCCAGCACTGCCCTGTGCCCTCTGTGGACACCATCAAAAAATCCTGTAGCTGCTACAACCATTTTACCAAATCAAAATCTTGCCTGTGTGGCAATCCGTTGTTCCTGGGATAAACCCTTCCTGCCATATTGAATGCTCCTGCAGTCTCTGCCAACATACTGCATTTATACCTTGCAATACCCTTGTCAAAACCTGCAAGTTCAAAATCATACCTTTTTGTAATCACCGAAACCTTATCGGTGCCGTTTTCGGCAATCAGCATCTCTACACCAATATCTTCGGGAGAGAGATCTCCAATAGAGAGGGCAACCTCAGCTGTGTATGTTTCCCCTAATATGATATCGGTTTTGGAATAATCAGGTTTGATATACTCCAGCACCTCAATATGTGGCCACTCTCTTCTGACTCTCTTTTTCCAAAGAGCCATCTCACGAGCAAAAGCAAAATCATCTTCTTTGAGTTGGGTGTGCCTTATCCTCAGCTTATTGTAAAACCGCTCGATATAGTCGGTCATCATTCGGTTTGTGGTAAAGTTCGATGCTACAAGGGCTATTGTGTTTTTAATTTGCTCGACCCAGCCTGTTGGAATTATGCTTTTGTCAGATGATTTCCTGTAAAAAAGAGGAATTATTTCATTTTCCAGCATGCTGTAAATGGTTGCTGCATCCAACTGGTTCTGGAACTCCTGGTTGTCATAGTTCCGCTCCTGGGGAAGTGCCCATCCGGCTCCCTCCTTATAGCCCTCTACCCACCAACCGTCCAAAACCGAAAAGTGCATTACGCCATTCATGGCTGCTTTCTCGCCACTTGTTCCGGACGCTTCGAGAGGTCTGGTTGGTGTGTTCATCCATACATCTGCACCTTGTACCATCTGTTTGGCCAGGGTCATATCGTAGCCTGGAACAAAGAGGATTTTCCCGATGAACTGTGGCATTACGGAAACCTCAACAATCCTGCGGATCAGGTCCTGGCCTGCTTTGTCTGCCGGGTGGGCCTTTCCGGCAAAAATAAACTGAACAGGCATTTCGGGATTGTTTACAATCTTGTCCAGCCTGTCAATATCGGTAAAAAGCAAATGGGCCCGTTTGTATGTTGCAAACCTTCTGGCAAAACCAATGGTAAGAACGTCGTCCCTCAGGCTCTCCTTTATTTGTATCACCTGGCCAGGTGTATAATGGGCGACAGATGTGGGTGTCGAAAGTGATTGTTTGATTGCTTTGATCAGCCTGCTTCTCAACTTGTTCCTGACATACCATATGGTACTGTCTTCTACATCGTATATACCTTTGAAGCACTCCTTGTCGTAATGGTGGCTTTGAAAATCCTCTCCAAACACCTCTGAATGGATCTCCTTCCATTCCGGGGCGGTCCATGTGGGGTAGTGGACCCCGTTTGTAACGTAACTGACGTGCAATTCCTGAGGCAGATATCCTGGCCATAGGCCCGATAATATTGAACGGCTCACCTCCCCGTGAAGCATGCTGACTCCGTTTATCTCCTGTGAAAGGTTGGCTGCAAGGTTGCTCATCGAAAACTTCTCATCTTTGTCAAAAGGATCGATTTTGCCGAGGGACATCAATATGTCCCATGTGATTTTAAGCCTTTCGGGATAATGGGAAAAATATCCTCTCATGAGATCCTCGCTAAAAGAGTCGTGGCCTGCAGGAACCGGGGTGTGGGTGGTAAATAGTGAGGAGCCCCTGACAACCTCCACCGCCTCTGCAAAGGTTAGGTTGTTGCCGGAAATGTATTCCCTCAGCCTCTCCAGTCCTATGAATGCAGCATGGCCTTCGTTGAGGTGGTAAACATCGGCCTCGATGCCCAAGGCCCTCAAGGCCCTTACCCCGCCTATGCCCAGCAACATCTCCTGTTTGAGGCGGTTTTCCCAGTCACCTCCGTAAAGATGGTGGGTGACAGCCCTGTCTTCGGGCAAATTCTCCTCAAAATCGGTATCCAGCAGAATCAACGACCTCCTTCCGACCTCTGTTTTCCAAAGCCTCGCCTTCATATTGCGTCCTGGCAGTGCCACGCTTACCGTAATCCAGCTCCCTTGTGCATCACGCAGCGGCGAAACCGGAATCCTGCGGAAATCCTGTGCTTCCGAAACCGAAATCTGATCTCCGGTCGATGAGAGTTTTTGGGTAAAGTAACCATTTTTGTAGAGCAAGCCCACAGCCGTGAGCGGCAGCATCATGTCACTCGCCTCTTTGAGGTAGTCTCCGGCAAGTACTCCAAGGCCCCCGGAGTATATCTTCAATGATTTGTCCAATCCATACTCCATGCTAAAGTAAGCAATCCTGGGCCCATTTTCATTCTCTCCCTCCTTAATGTAATCCGACAAATTACTGTAAACCGAATCCAGCTTCTTAAGGAACTTTTGGTCGTTTTCCAACTCCTTGTATCTCTTGAGTGAAAGCATGTCCAGCATATTTATGGGATTCCCTTCGCTCTCCTTCCAGAGATCTTTGTCCACCAACTTGAACAACTCGACAGCCTCCTGGTTCCAGCACCACCACAAATTGCGGGATATTGTTTCCAGATGTGTTAATCTGGGAGGTATCTTCTTGGTTACAATAATTTTACTCCAATTTGGAAAATTGGAGACATCCTTGCGGTTGGTTATATGGTCCCGGTCGTCGGATCCTGAGGGGAAGGTCCCCTTGTCCGTGGTTATCTTTTCTAATGACATTGAATAAGCTTTTATGTAATATTCGACAAGGTTGTCCCAAAGGGCTATCTTAGCCAACTCCCTGGAATTATCCCGCAACCTGGAGTGCTCCTCGGCCGGCAACAACGAAATTTCCAGGATTTTGGCAGCACATCCTTTTACCACATCCTGGTAGTTTGAATCGGTTCTTTCAATGATCCCTATCTCTTTCCCGTATGTTCTTGCATGGTCCTTTACCCACAACCCAAAACCGGCAAGTGTCGTAGTTACCGTAGGGACTCCAAAAGCAAGGCTCTCCAGGGGAGTGTACCCCCATGGCTCGTAGTATGACGGGAAGAGAGTAAGGTCTAAACCGCATAACAACTGGTAATACTTCATATTGAAGACACCGTCGTTTCCATTAAGGTAGCATGGCACAAAAAGAACCTTTACCTTGTCACTCTTCTTGTTGAGCAAATGTAGCCCGGCTACCTTGTTTGATACCGGATCACCCTCCGGATCACTTAATTTATGGGATACCCATGAGCCTTGAAGCTCCTTTACAGGACCGTTATGCGCCCCGGGGACAAGAACCCAGGCTATGATTTCCCTCTCCAGGGAGTTAAACCTGTTGACCTCGGCCAAAGCCTCCAGGAAAACATCTATACCCTTGTTCTTGAATTCATACCGGCCACTTATGGCTACCATGAGTGCGTTCTCGGAAACCTCCGTGCCGGTCATTACCGATGCCACCTCCCTCATCCTGGCTTTGGCTGCATTTGTACAAACATCGTACTCCCCCGGTTGAGGGGTAAAACTGTTTTCAAAACCGTTCGGGGTAACAATATCGGGACTCTTTTCGAGGAAATGGGCGCACTCGGCAGCTGTTATATCGGAAACAGTAGTGAATATGTCCGAATTGTGTGCCGCACACCTTTCGAGGGAGTGTTTGGATACTATATTGAATTCCTTTACTTTGTCCCAGGTATTGTAACCCTCCATATTGTCGTACAAAGGGAGTCCGTTCCCGGCAATTGACCTCCCGACAACCGTTGCGTGGGTTGTAAAGATTGTAGATATGGGCAGTTTTGTGCTTTTGAGGTAGAGAACCCCTGCTCCTGTCATCCATTCGTGGAACTGTGCAACCACCTTCATGTTTGAAGTAAGGTTGAACAACATGTAGCTCTCAATTACCTTTCCCGCTGCATACCCGAAAAGGGCACTTTCGGTATAATCCCATCCACCCGAAAGGGAATCCAGTTTGTAGCTTTCCCAAAAGCTGGCAAAGACCTTATCTTTCTGTGATATGTAAGAACTAAAGTCGACAAGTACCGCTACCGGTGTTCCGGCCACATTCCAGCGGCCTACCCTTATCCTCAGACCCTCTTGGTATGCTTTTACCCTCCAGGCTCTTAAAAGGTTGGGTTCTTCTATGAATTCAGGATTGTCCTCTGTCTCTCTCCAAACATCGGGTCCAACGAGTATATGATTGTTTTTTAATTCTTTTGCAAGGTTCAGGGCCTTTGTCGCTATTACAGTATGAATCCCCCCCACTTTATTGCATACTTCCCAACTAACCTCAAAGAGGCAGTCGGGTCTGTTGTTTACTTTATCTGACATTACTGTTTTTTCTTAATTCGGTTCGCTTTTTTCACAAGGATACTATCCTTTGCAATAATTGTTCCACCCTCGACCCGAAGCATGAAATCACTAAGGACGTTCATATAATTGATGAACGCCTCATAGGGTGTGTCGTACGGATTGAAGTATTTGTGTACTGCCCCGTCCGAAAAAAATTTGGTACACATGTAGTAGAAGTGGTCACTTTGTTGCAGCTTGGCAAAGTTAGATGTTATCGCAGGATCGTTGCATAGTCTCACCGATTTTTCGATGGAGTACAACTTCTGGAAAGCCTCATCCTGCAATTCGTTGCCCAGCCATGCACTGGTATCCCTCTCCTCATCGGCCCACGAAATGGGAAAAGGGACATGAAGGGGTGCTACCGGCTGGTGACGCTCACAAATACCCGAAGGGGTGTCAAACTTAATGTTTCCGTTGGTTAAAAGGGCACCCGGAAGATGCTTTAGGAAATCAAAGATACCGGTGGATGCCTGTTGGTGCTCCCCAAATGTTTCATAGTCCATGAAGAGATTGACTATCTCATCTTTCCTTAGGATGCTGGCAAGCCAGGCAGCATATTTGTCCGAAGTCAAAGGCCAATGTTCCCAATTCCTGTCTGAGAATCTGAAAGCAATATCGTCACTCAATGTAAAATTTTTGAGAAGCAACTTCAATCTTGGATTTATGGCATTTGTATACAAATAGTTAGGACTCTTCCATCCAAGAATATGTTTAGCTCCCTCGGTAAGCATTGCCTTATACCCCATGTCTGCTACCATGGACCCTATGGTGTCGGAGTAGATCAACTCGGTGTTCCGGAAAACCTTTGGTTTTACTCCAAAGCAGGACTCAATCACGGCAGAGTGTAACTTGACCTGATGCCGGAACTCGTCGGGAGAGATTAACGAAGCCAATGAGTGGGAGTAGGTTTCGGCCAAAAACTCAACCGAACCGGTTTTTGCCAGTTCCCGGAAACTCTCAATGACCTCAGGTGCATATTTTTCAAACTGTTCAAGGACTGTTCCCGAAATTGAAAAAGTAACCTTGAATGCCCCGTCATATTTTTTTATCAGTTCCAATATCAGCCGGTTTGCCGGCAGGTAACAACGCTCCGCGACCCTTTTCAAAATAGTCTTGTTGGCAAAATCATCGTAATAGTAACTCTCCCTTCCAATGTCAAAGAAACGGTAAAGCCTTAGCCTGTCGGGCTGATGCACCTGAAAATAAAAACATATCGATCTTTCCATAAATCCTGTAATTGTTATAATAAACCGGAATATATATCCTTAACCTGAGCAGCTGCTCCGTCCCATTTTAGGGAATTCACCTCTTCCAGACCGTTTTTCACAGCCGAGGCTGAGAGAGCCGGATAGTTGAGCAGGCCGTAAATAGCATCTGCCATGGCATCTATATCCCAAAAATCAACTTTTATTGCGTGTTTCAAAACCTCGGCAACACCACTTTGCTTGGAGATGATTGTAGGCACGTTCGCCCTCATGGCTTCCAATGGGGAGATGCCGAATGGCTCTGACACCGAAGGCATGACATAAACATCGGAGTAGGCAAACATCTCCTTGACCTCCTTACCCCGCAGGAAACCTGTAAAGTGGAATTTATGGGATATCCCCAACTTTGCCACCCTCCTGATGGAGCGGTTAAGAAGGTCGCCGTTACCAGCCATCACAAACCTCACATCAGGATATTTTGCCAGGACCTTGTTGGCCGCCTCGATAAAATACTCAGGACCTTTTTGATAGGTAATCCGGCCAAGGAAAGTTACAACTTTTTCGGGAACCCCCCTCTCTATGACCAAATTGCTAAACCCTTGGAAATCGACGGCATTGTGTACAGTTATAACCTTTGAAGGATCAATCCCGTATTTGTTAATCACAATATTGCGTGTAAGATGGCTTACGGCAATCACAGCATCGGCCTCCTTCATACCCCGCCTTTCAAGGTCGTACACCTCGGTATTGATGTTGTTGCCGCTCCTGTCAAACTCCGTGGCATGCATGTGGACAACCAATGGTTTACCACTAAGTTTTTTGGCAGCGACTCCGGCCATGTAAGTGAGCCAGTCGTGGGCATGGATAATGTCAAACTCCTCCCTCAGGGCAATCTCGGCAGCAACGAGTGCATACCTGGCGACCTCCTCCATGAGGTCGTTGCCGTACTTGCCCGAAAACCTGAATTTTTGACCATGGCTGTGACGGAACTCCTCTATTTGTCCGGTTTGCTGATGTTCGACCATTTCGGAGAAACTTTCGGGCCCGACATAGGGAATCATATTTGAGCCAACCCGGATGAATTCAACTTTTTCCAGGAATTCCCTGACATCCCTGTGGGATTCGGAAACTTCCACATCACTGGCATTTATGATGCTTACTGCGCTTGCATCCTCGTCACCCGAAGCAGAGGGCATTACAAATAAAACCTCCACACCATTGTTGGACAACCCTTTGGTGAGCCCGTAACAGGCTGTCCCAAGCCCTCCCGATATGTGTGGCGGAAATTCCCATCCAAACATCAATACTCTCATAAATCTTCTCCCTTGAATTTTTCTATTAACCTGATCGAACGTAAAAGTGCTGCCACAGACCCCGAGTACGAGGTCGCTCCGTGGGGCTGGTGGGGAGGATCCCCGTCAAACACTTCGGAGATGGAGCCAATGCAGTGAAGGGATATTTCCTCCTCAAAGGCAAATACCAGTTCCTCGGCCTTTGACAGGAAGGGTTTACCATGAAGCCCAAACATAGCTTCGATGTAAAACGAGAGCAACCACACCCTTGCTGTTCCCTGATGGTAGGCCAGGTCACGACTGAGCTGGTCTCCGTCGTACTCCCCTTTGTAAAAAGGATTCTTTGGAGAGAGGGTACGTATACCACGAACAGTCAGCAACTCTTTTTTGATTGATTTGAGAACCCCCGATTTCTCTTCGTCCGTAAGTGGAGAATAGTCCAGTGCGCAGGCAAAGAGTTGGTTTGGCCTTACAAACTTATTTTGACCCTCTGGTCCCACATAGTCTGCGAGGTAATCGGAATCCTCTATCCGGAATGCCTTAGAAAAATTCTTGTCCAGTTTTTCCAGCACATTTTTCCACTCTGTGGTAAAGGAGCTGTCGTTATCCCGTTCGGAGTTCTCCACAGCAAAAGCAATTGCATTGTACCAAAGGGCATTTACCTCCACTTGGTATCCGGAGCGTTCGGTTATTGGTGCGCCAAATGCATAGGCATCCATCCAGGTAAGGGCTTTGCCCTTTTCCTCTGCCCACAACAATCCGTTGCCGTGCATCGCAACATTGCCCCTGACCCCGTCACGATACGATATGAGTATCTCTGTAAGCAGTTGCTTATACTTTTTCCAGAGTTTAACGTGAGAGCCGGTGTAATTAGAATACTGCTGTATTGTCCAAAAGAGCCACAAAGGGACATCAACCTGTGTCCCGGTAACTGTAAGTTGGTGATGATAATTCCTGACAAGGGTTTCCAGTACATTTTCGAAGCTCTTGATGTCTCTGTTCCCACACAAGGTCAACCCGGGCAAAAAGGCCAGGGTATCCCTGAGGTTATGCTCCAGCCAAGGATAACCGGCGTATATTTCAGCCTCCTTATTACGATGGGTAATAAATTGATCTGCAGAGATTTTGAGACAACTAAGAAAACTATCCCGGTGACTCTTTGCCTCCATGTTTTTTTGGAACTTCTGTTTGAACCCGACAGGGTTTTCCTCTTTGAGTGAGGCCGAGAAGAAAATGGTCTGCCCCTTTTTTATGGGCAACTCAAAGAATCCGGGAACTAAAAGGTCTTCCCGGGATTCGTACGCCCTGCGGCTCTCCTCCTTGTACTCTATGTTGTAGTACCAGTCCGGATTGGCAACAAACTCTCCTGCAAAACTTAACTGCAGGTGCAGGGTGGGAAAACCGGGATACATACAAAAACTCCTTCCGTTCCTGATCTCTCCCGATTTGATGTTGGCTCCGGTATTGGCCTTGGAGAGGGCATGAATGTGCCTGAATGCAAGGTATGGTTTGAGACGGAGTGTTGTTGGCGAGTGTGCTTCCAGCAAAGTATACGAAACAAACATTTGTTCCTCCCTGTTGCAGAGCATCATTACCTTCCTGAATACCATTCCGCCGACAGTGTATGTTACCGCCACAACCTTGTCCACCTCAAGACTGGTTATATATTTGTGGCCCCTTGGCTCGTAGATTTCACCATAACGGTGTATTCCCAGGTTAAACTCCCTGCCATGCTGGATAAGTGTCTCATCCAGCGAAGAGAGCAGCACATGTTTGTCGTTATTGAAATTAGCTATCGGGAGAACCAGCAGACCATGGTATTTGCGGGTGTTGCATCCGGCTATGGTTGTATTGAGGTACCCTCCGGCGTGGTTGGTCGAGAGGTACTCCCTTTTGAGGGAATACTCCAGGTTTACAAGCTCTTTCTTATTAAACTCGAGGTATGCCATTTTACAAATTATTTGTCCAGCAAGTTACTAAATTTATGTTGATTTTTTGTTAAGTTCCCTCTTTTTTGAGGACAATGGCGCATCGGGAGGGTAGGTATATGGAGAGGTTCTCCACCCCGTTCTTCCAAAATGTGATATGTGTTTTGGATAAATCATTCCTCGAAAAACCACCGAAAAGCTCTCCGTCACTATCCAAAGCCACCCTATAGCTGCCACCGGATGCCCCGAACGCAAGGTCTCTGTAAGAGAACAGGGGGCTGAAATTAAAAGCAAAAACATAGCCTCCCCTTTCAAAGACCAACAACTGACGCTCGTTATGGACATAAAGTATGCGGGGCCGATGGGCAAAAAGTTTGCTTCCCTTAAATAGTGTCACCATTGCTTTATCGAATTCCAGCAGATACTGGTATCTTAAATCGGGGTTGTATGCCAAGGACCATTGCCTTCGGGCATAATGGAACGACCAGTCATTACCCTCCCTTGGAAAGTCAATCCATTCCGGATGGCCGAACTCATTTCCCATAAAGTTCAGGTAACCCTCCCCTGCAGTGGAAAAGGTGATCAGCCTGATGATCTTGTGAAGTGCAATGGCCCTGTCTACATTGAGTGATGCCGTTCCTTTTCCCATGGAAGTATACATTTCACTGTCCAGCAAACGGAAGATGATTGTTTTGTCCCCTACCATTGCCTGGTCGTGGCACTCAGCATAGCTTATTGTCTTTTCGTCCTCCCTTTTGCGGGTTAGTTCATAAAACAGCACCTCCACGCTCCAATCCTCGTCCCTTCTCTCTTTTATCCATTTGATCCACAAATCGGCAACTCCCATACTCAGGCGAAAATCAAAACCAATACCCCCGTCAGCAAACGGAGCAGCAAGTCCGGGCATACCGCTGACATCTTCTGCAATTGAAATGGCTCCCGGCTTTACCTCCTTTATCAACATATTGGCAAGTGACAGGTATGTCATTGCATCCTTGTCCTGGTTGCCGTCAAAATAACATTCGTAACCTGTAAAGTCTTTTTCGAGCCCGTGGTCCAGGTAGATCATGCTGGTAATACCGTCAAAACGGAAACCATCAAGGTTGTATTCCTGCAACCAGTATTTGCAATTGCCCAGCAAAAACCTCAGCACCTCCTCCTTTCCATAGTCAAAGCACCTTGAATCCCATGCAGGATGATGGCCTCTGGTCCCTGGATGGAAGTAAAGGTCTTCTGTTCCGTCGAACAAGGAGAGTCCCTCCAGTACATTTGAGACCGAATGGGAGTGGACAATGTCCATTACGACTGCAATTCCAAGCCTGTGGGCCTCATCAACCAGCTCCTTGAGCTCTTCGGGAGTCCCGAACCTCGAACTCACTGCGTAAAACCCCGAAACCTGGTATCCGAAAGAACCATAGTAAGGGTGTTCCTGTATGGCCATAAGTTGGAGAGTGTTGTATCCGAGGGATGCTATGTGGGGCAGAACGTTCTTTTGGAAATGGGAAAAACCTGCAACGGCAGGCTCTTCGGATCCCATACCTATGTGAGCTTCATATATGATTGGATTGATGACCTGTGGTGAAAATTTGCTTTTCCACTTGTAGGGTGGCGGATTCCAAACCTGAGCACTGAAAATCTTTGTATCAGGATCCTGTACCACCCTCCGGGCATAAGCAGGAATCCTCTCTCCCTCTCCTCCATCCCAACATACCAGCCATTTGTAAAGCATTCCGTGGTCCAGTATCCCCGACGAAAGTTGCAACTCCCAATTGCCACCCTCCAGGCGGTCGAACCGGAACCTTTCATCCCTTTTCCATCCGTTAACCTCTGCCAGCAAGTACACTGCCGTTGCGTTTGGAGCCCATTCACGGAAAAAAAATCCTCCGTCACCATCGCCATGGCAACCATACCACAAATATCCATTGACCCTGGACTCCAGGGTGTTGCCATAACCGGCAATCTGGAGCCGGCGGAGCACAGCTGACGAATACCTTTCCCACAGCTGTTTTTTCCATGGCTCCAGCCATGGGTCATCTTTCCATAATTTAAGCTCTTCCATCTTGTTTTCCTAATAACAAGGCGCTTTCGTCGGCAAAACCCTTGATTGTGTCCTTACAGTATTTGATCAGTTCAAGTGCTTTTTTAACCTCACCTGTTATCTCTTCCAGCTGTGTTGCAGGATTTTCTATTTTTGCAATCAGCTCCTCAATCTTTTCAACCGACTCTTTGTAAGTCATCCGATCCCTCTTATTCATACTCCAGATTATTGATTATCCATTCTTTCCTTAACATTGCAGAGCAACCTCCCGTCGGCAAACATTACTGAAATTTCCTCTCCGGCCCCTACGGTTGCAGAAGAGACCACCCTTTTACCTTTATGGTAAACAATTGAAAACCCCTTTTCCAGTGAGTTTGCGGGGTTCGCAGCTTTTAGCCTGGCTTCCAAAAGCTCCAGACGGTGCTCCTCCCTCTGCACCTTGTTTGCCAATGCCATACGCAGCTTGTCCAAAAACCTCTCTGCCCTTTTGTCCTCAGACTCACTCCTGCTCTTCAATGCCATATAGAGCCTTTGAGAATAGGAGGCAATCAACTGGTCTTCGGCAATGAACAGGTCTATCAGCATTCCTGCGGCAGCAGTGGGTGTCTTTACATTTGTATGGGCCACCATGTCAGCAACGTGATAATCGTGGTCATGGCCAATGCCCGTTATTACCGGGAGAGGGAACTGAGCAATATTAAGGGCAAGTTCGTAATTGTCAAAACATATCAGGTCCTGTGCAGCTCCACCTCCCCTGATTATGAACACAAGGTCAAACTCCCCACTCACTTCAGCCACAGAATCCAGTGCGGCAATCATACCGGCAGGAGCACCCTCTCCCTGCATAGGTGAGTGGAAGAGTCGGATGGAAAAACTGAAGCCATATTCATTTTTTGCAAGGTGTTCGCAAAAATCCCTGTAACCGGCAGCTCCCTCCGAGGAGATTACAGCCAACCTGCGGGGTAATGTTGGAAATTCAAGGGAAGAGTTCAGCCCGAACATCCCCTCCTGCCTTAGCCTGGTTATGGTTTGCTGCCTCAGGAGTTCCTGTTCCCCTATGGTATAAGAAGGGTCTATATCGTTTATTGACAAGGACAATCCATACAAAGCACTATATTGCACCGTAACGTTCACCAGTATGTTCATTCCCCTGGAGAGTGCGCTGCCGGTGGTCGTTTCAAAATAGGGACGGATCATTTTAAATACCGAAGCCCATACAACTGCCTGCATCTTTGCTTTGACGCCTTTGTTCCCCTCCTTTTCTATAAGGTCAATATAACAATGTCCCGACGAATTCAGCTTCACCTCCCCTGTCTCTGCCCTTACCCAAAACCTGCCAGGGACTGCTCCCTCCACTGCACCTTTTATCCTTGCCTGGAGCTCGGTCAGTGTCATCATCTCTCTGTTTGACATTTTCTTTTTTTAATTGCTGTTCCTACAAATATAAGCAATATTATTGTACCTTTGCAGTACTATTCAGGATATGAAGATTAAAGAAGCAATATTTTCGGGAAGCAGTAAAAAGCTGGCCGACAAACCAAAAGAGAGGTTACCCGAATTTGCCTTCATTGGCAGGTCCAATGTAGGGAAATCTTCGTTGATAAATATGTTGTGCGGGATGGGCAAGTTGGCCCACACCTCATCAAAGCCAGGCAAAACACGGCTGATAAACCACTTTAGGATCAACAACTCATGGTATCTTGTCGACCTGCCTGGTTACGGATATGCCAAAGTTTCAAAAAAAGAGAGGGAGGAGCTTTCATCTATCATTGTGGGGTATATCAATGGCTCTGCTGAGCTGTTCAACCTATTCATTCTCCTTGATTCCAGGCATGATATCCAAAAAATAGACCTTGCCTTTATCAATCAAATGGGAGAGGCGGGGGTTCCTTTCTCAATCATATACACCAAATGTGACAAACAAGGGGTAAACGCCCTGGCAGAACAGGCCAATAAAAACAGTCAAACTTTATCGGAGTACTGGGAGGAATTGCCTCCCACCTTTTTCACCTCAGCAGAAACCGGTAAAGGAAGGGAAGAGGTTTTGGATTACATTGAACAACTAATAAATAAAACAAATCCATAGTCATGGACCATCAACACAAGATAAAAATCTTTTCGTGCCGGAGTTCCCGTTATCTGGCAGAGAAGATTGCTGCCTCACTAAAGCTGGACCTTGGTAAATCTAGCGTTACAGTCTTTAGCGACGGAGAGTTCCAACCTGCTTTCGAAGAGAGCGTCAGGGGTGCAACCGTATTCATTGTGCAAAGCACCATCCCTCCGGTAGAGAACATATTTGAACTTCTCCTTATGATTGACGCTGCCCGCAGGGCCAGCGCATACAAGGTTATTGCCGTGATACCATACTTCGGTTGGGCGAGGCAGGACCGCAAGGACCGCCCCAGGGTTCCGATAGGTGCAAAAATGGTTGCCAACCTGCTGGCTGCTGCTGGTTGCGACAGGGTTATGACTGCCGACCTCCACGCCGACCAAATCCAGGGATTCTTTGATTTCCCTGTAGACCATATTTACGCCAGCTCTATTTTCCTGCCATACCTTAGGGACCTCAAACTGGAAAATCTTTCGATTGCCGCCCCCGATATGGGTGGGGCAAAAAGGGCCAACGCATATTCCAGAATTCTGGGTTGTCCGCTTATCATTTGCCACAAATCCAGGGAAAAGGCCAACGTTGTCGGGTCTATGACAGCCATCGGGGATGTGGAAGGCAGGAATATTGTTATCATAGATGACATGATTGATACTGCCGGCACCATAACTAAGGCTGCCGACATGCTCATGGAAAAGGGAGCTGTCAGTGTAAGAGCCCTTGCCACCCATGCCGTTCTCTCCGGACCGGCATTCGAACGTATTGCACAATCGCAATTGATAGAGGTTATCATTTCCGATACAATTCCCCTTAAACCAAACCCGGACAAAGATACATCCAAAGTGAGGATACTCTCGGTAGCCGAAATATTTGCCGATGTCATAGACAAAGTATACAACTACCAGTCAATAAGTACCAGTTTTATCTTTTAACAATGTTTGACACAGGAACAGATTTGCTTTATGCCAACCTTGTAAAGGGGCTCTCCCGTTTTTTCAGGGAACAGGGAAAGGAAAAGGCAGTCATAGGTTTATCGGGTGGTATAGATTCGGCTGTAGTTCTGGCCATCGCCACCGAGGCATTAGGCCGGGAGAATCTCCACGCAATCCTGATGCCTTCGCCATTCTCTACCCTCCACTCAGTGACCGATGCCGTTGAGCTTGCCGGCAACCTGGGGGTAGAACACAGCGTTGTACCGATAGAGGGTATCTACAACAAATTCATGAGAGAGCTGGAGGAGTTGTTTTGCGGAGATGTAAAGGGGATAACATCCGAAAACCTACAGGCCCGTATAAGGGGAAGCATACTGATGGCCTACTCCAATAACAGTGGGGCGCTTTTGCTCAACACATCAAACAAAAGTGAACTGGCAATGGGCTATGGCACTTTGTACGGAGACCTGAGCGGAGCCATAATGGTAATTGCCGACCTGTACAAGCTACAGGTCTATTCGGTAGCCCGATATATCAACAAGGCAAAGAGGGTTATCCCCGAGTCCACAATTACCAAGGAACCCTCTGCAGAGCTCAGGGACAACCAAAAGGATAGTGATTCACTACCTGCTTACCACATTCTGGACCCGATTTTGCATGCACTCATAGAAGAGGAGAAGGATCCCGAACGTTTGATTGAGGAGGGGCATCAAAGGATTCTTATTGACAGGATCGTAAAACTAATGAAAGGATCCTCGTTCAAGATACACCAGCTGCCTCCGATGCTCCAGACGGGCAGCCACCCTGTTTCGCCCCAAAACAAATGCATTAAATGTTTTTAAACCATGCAACTTATATTTATAACCATAGCATTCATAGCCCTGTGTGTGTTCCTGCTTTCGTTCAATATCATATTCCGTAAAAACGGCAAGTTTCCGGATTCCGAAATCGGGCACAACAAGGAGATGCGCAAAAAAGGGCTGATGTGTGCCAAATCCGAAGAGAAAATCTTATGGAGTAAAAAAGGCATCCGCCCGGCCGCAAACAACCGGCAAGAGGAGTGCTCCTCCTGCTCATGCTGTTGTAGCGCAGAATAAATTCCAATTATTGTTTATCTTTGCCCCATTATGAGTATTGTAGCAATAGTGGGACGTCCCAATGTGGGTAAGTCCACCCTTTTCAACCGCCTTGTGGGAATGAGGCAAGCCATTGTAGATGAGATAGCAGGAGTAACACGGGACAGGCATTACGGCCGTTGCGAGTGGAATGGCAGGGAGTTTTCCGTAATAGATACCGGTGGTTATGCCGTCAATTCCGATGATGTTTTTGAAGAAGAGATCCGTAAGCAGGTATTGCTTGCCATAGAAGAGTCCGAACTTATCCTGTTCATGTGTGATGTGCACACCGGTATAACCGATTACGACAACACTATTGCAAGCATCCTCAGACGCAGCAAAAAACCGGTTTTGATTTTAGCCAACAAAGTGGATACCGGAGAGAGGATGTTCGACATTCACCAATTCCATGCTTTTGGACTGGGAGAGCCATGGGCCATTTCATCTGCGAGCGGCAGCGGCACCGGCGACTTGCTGGACAAGATATTGGAACTTTTACCCGAGGACAAACCCGAAGAGGAGGCAAAGAAGGAGATTCCTCACATCGCAATAGTAGGTAAGCCCAACGTTGGCAAATCATCACTCACAAATGCACTGCTCGGAGAGGAGCGAAACATCGTCACTCCCGTAGCAGGGACCACACGTGATTCCATCTCCTCCCATTATAACAAATTCGGTCATGAATTCATGCTTGTGGATACTGCCGGATTACGTAAAAAGAACAGGGTAAAGGAAGACCTTGAATTTTACTCAGTGATGCGCTCTGTCAGGGCTATCGAGTATTCCGATGTCTGCATCCTTATGATAGATGCCCAACAAGGTATCGAACACCAGGATATGGCCATATTCAACCTGATAATACGTAACAGGAAAGGTTGTGTGATAGTGGTAAACAAATGGGACACCATAGAGAACAAAAGTTCCAACACTATGAAGGAGTTTACCCGGCAAATCGAAAACAAGATTGCCCCTTTCAATGACATTCCCATAATATTCACCTCAGTAATAAACAAGCAGAGGATCCTGGATGTTCTCAACGAGGCGGCAAAGGTTTACCAAAACAAGATCCGGCGTATTGCAACATCCAAACTTAACGAAGCAATGCTGCCCGAAATTGAGAACTATCCTCCGCCGGCTATAAAAGGAAAGTACATCAAGATAAAATACATGACCCAGCTTCCTACACCCTCTCCATCCTTTGCATTCTTTTGCAACCTGCCACAGTATGTAAGGGAAGATTACAAGAGGTACCTGGAAAACCGGTTGCGTGAAAAGTTCGAATTCAAGGGTGTCCCTATTCAGATTTTCATCAGGCAAAAATAGAAATCAATAGTAGCGTTTGCCAGGTATACTCACAACAAACGAAGCTCCTCCAAGTCTCTCTGATCGTTCGTAATGAACAGTGCCCTGACTCTGTTCAATTATGCTCCGGCATATTGCAAGACCCAACCCGGTCCCTCCCGATTTTGTAGTGAAATTTGGTTTGAACAGTCGGTGGGTCAAACTATCAGGAACTCCGGAGCCACTGTCTTCCACAGAAATCCTGTAAAAGGGCTCTTCCCACTCCAGGGAGACCACAATCTTCCCCTCCTCCAGATTCTCTACAGCCTGCACTGCATTGGAAATCAAATTTACAAACATTCGGGTAAGCTGTGTTTTCCGTGCCAGGACAAATGCATCCTTAGCCTTGCTTTCAAATGAAAGTGTTATGTTATCCCTGGTATTGAATAATATTATCTGTTCCCTTATCAAGGTGTTGAGGTCAAAGCGGGATTGGTCCTCGGAATAGAACCTTGAGAAACTTGAGAACTCGCCGGCAGCCTCCGAAAGGATATCGATCTGTTCTATCAGTGATTTGGCCAGAGCATCAAAACGTTTTGCCCAATCTGGAACATCCTGCTCTTTCAGGCGCATCATGTGCTGTATGCTGAGCCTCATCGGTGTCAACGGATTTTTTATCTCATGTGCAATCTGCCTGGCCATCTCCCTCCAAGCCTGCTCCCTCTCTCCCTGAGCAAGCCGTTGTGTACTTTCATTAACATCGTCCACCATCTTGTTGTATGCAGCCACCAAAATACCCAGCTCATCCTTGTTGGTATAGTTGATATGCTCCGGCTTTTCCGAAATATCGAGCAACTGCATCTTTCGGCTGATTTCGATAAGAGGCCCCGAAATTGAGTTGGATAGGGCAATCCCCACAAAAACCGCCCCTATCAGCAGCAAAATATAGATATTGATTATAGCTGCAATTATCGACGAAGCATCCTTTCGGAAATCACTCTGACGTGAAAAATAAGGAATATTGACAATTGCGATCAGTTTTCCCTCAATATTGAAGAGTGGGGCATAGAGAGAGTAGTAGGTAAGGTCCCCTATCCTCTCCTTGTTGACAAACTGTTTTTTATTGTTGTGCACGATCTCCCGGAATGCATCAGGGTTCAAACGGGCTCCCAGGAGGAACCGGTCAAAAATTTCGCTGCGGGTAGTCCGGAGCAACAATCCATCTGCCCGGTAAACGTTTATGTCTATCTGCGCTGTACCCGAAAGCCTGTTCATCTCTTCCAGCAACTTCAGATTATTAAACTGCTGGTCGTTGAACCGTGTGGCAAACTTACTGTAGTACGATAGTGAACTTTGCACAGAATTCATCTTCTCTTCCATCTGGGCCCGTATATTGTCGTTAAAGTAACGGAAGGAGAACCAAATGCTCCCGGCACCCAGGGCCAAAAGTGCAAATACAAGTGAAGATATTATAAGCACCATGATCTTCCAGCGGAAAGAGTTCTTGGGAAAATTATAGGTCAGGTCCAAATTCCTTGCCTGCAACAGACCAAGGATAACAAGGGAATACAACAGCATCAAGTATGAAAAGGAGACCAGGTAAGGGAAAACTGTCCTTTCGGGCCGGGACATCACTATGAGGCTCTCTTCCGAAATCTTATGGACAAAGTGGATGTACCCCTCTCTTCTTTCGACCTGGTAACCGCTTTCGTACTCATTCTCATTATAGATCGGGTAGTTGAAGCTTCCCCCGTACGAAACGAGCCTTCCGTTGAGATACTTCCCGTAAGAGTAGCCTGACGGGACAGAAAATCCTTCTATTTTCTTATGGTCAATCAAAAGGTCGGGAAATCCGATTGATTCCCGGAGGAATTTGCTGTCAAGTTCAATGTAAAGCCGGAATTCCCTCCCAAACCTGTAAAACGGGAAAACTCCAAGGTAACTTATCCTGCCGTTGTAGTTGTTGAGGAAGTAAAACCTGGATTTCTCCCCAAGGGAAGAACCGTAACGGGCAATTTCACCTTCGTAATACGAGTTGCAATTTTGGGGCATTGACTCGGATTGCCTCATTTCGTCTATCAGGAAGGTATTCTCCAAACAGGCTACAAGACGCATATCGTACCTTTGAAGGATGTTCCAAAAATAACCCTCGGTGAGACGGTTGTGGATAATCTCAAGGTAATTGTTGACAATTTCAATATCGGGACTCACTGTAAGGTTCATTCCAATTATCGGGTCATTCTCAATGAACTTCTCATAACCTCTGAGTTGCAGTTCCAGGTTGAGGTCCCTCTCAACCGACATCTTGGTTGTCCACACCCTGTTTCTGCTGAACTCCTTTTCGAACCCGTAGTAACTTACTGCAAACAACGTATAGAGCGAAATAAGTGTCATATAAATCATAAGGGGTTTCCTCTCCAGGAAAGAGTGCTTCCTTATGCGTGGCACAAATGGCCTGACAAGCTGTAACGAGAGGATCAGGGCTGCAAACAAGAGCGAGTAGCTTACATACACAAGCAATGTGTAAACGGAGATCTCATCTATCCGGAAGGGCTCCATTGTAATGCTGGAGTTCATAATCAAAGAGTGCAGGCTGTAATGGATATAGGGGACAATTGCAAGAGGAATCAATAAGAATAGTGCCGCCATTATTCTCTTTGCCCAATCTCCCTTAACGTAGGCATACCTGAAGAATGAGCGCCTGACAATGAATAACGCCGTTACCAATAACACTACCAGCATATTGTTTATCAGAAGGTCTCCGAGGGAGCTGAACAGTCCATAGTCGGCATACAGGTTAGGTGAGAAGATTTCCAGCTCCCCTTGAAGTTCCTTTGCCTGGTAAACTGCAACAAACCGAACCACTACAAGCCCTGCAAGTACTAAAAAGAAATCCTTTATCCTTCTGAGCCTGCGCAGATTGGAAAACAGGGCCAGAACTGCAATCAGTATAGCGAACCAACGGAGTATCACCCCGGTCTCATCTGTTTTTGAAGGGAGGTTCTTGAGGACCGAAAAGAGCACACCACCATCCTTGCCCAGTACAATATAGGATTCGTCGTAGGTTACCGGTACAATAGAGAGTTGCCTGCGCAGCGAGAGGTTGGGATTTATACTGTTGACCAAAACCGAGTTCTCTGTGGGAAAGTCGGTTTGTATCAGCAAAGCAGCGATAATTGTCTGGTTACCGGAAATGTATACGTTTACAACATACCACGCCGACCCTAGGTTGACGTACTGCTCGGTCAGACTGAGATATGCCAAGGGGGTATTTGTAACTACCCTGCTGTTCAGGTGATTGATCCTGTATCCAAATGGGAAAAAATCAATATCGTCATTGGCTATCGGGAACTGGTTTATCCAGGACTGTATGGTATCGTTAAAATAACGGTAGAGAACCATGTCCTCGGGAAACTCTTCGAAACTCACGAACTGGTCCGATGGCAGCTGTAATGTCTTTAATGCAAAATCTTCCAGTATTTGCTGCCGCTTGTGGATCACTCCCTGTAGCCTCTCCACCTCCCGGTCAAGGGATTCATTGGAGGAGAACTCCATGAACGAAGCAAGGGTAAAGAGCAGTGCCCCCATCCACAGAATGGATGTTTTACGGTTTAACAACTGCTTTATACTGCCTGCTATCATTACAAACCTTTACTTGTGATGGTATGGCTCCCCCTTGATTATTGTGAATGCCCTGTAAAGCTGTTCCGTAAAGATAAGCCGTACCATCTGGTGGGAAAATGTCATCGCAGAGAGGGATATCATTCCGTCTGCCCTTTTGTAAACTGCATCACTAAAACCATACGCACCTCCAATCAAAAAAACCAACCTTTTGGTACCTCTCACCATCAATGCTTCCAATTTTTCCGAAAATCCTTCCGATGTTACCCTCTCCCCTCTTTCGTCGAGGAGCACGAGTGTATCCCCGTCGTTGACCTGCTTTAGTACAAGCTCTCCCTCCCTCTCCTTAATCTGGCTCTCCCTAAGTGATGATGCCTGCTTCAGTTCCGGGATTTCCCTGCGGCTGTAATTACAATAGTGCCTCAGGCGGTTTTCATAAACCTTTATACCTTCGGTCAAATAACCCTGGTCGGTTTTTCCTATTGTAAGCAACTCTATTTTCACCTAAGCAACAATCATTCCATGCAAAAATACTATTAATTTAAGAGATGTCCAGATTTTGTTGTAATTTTATGTTTTGCTCCGTTGGCTTGATTTTTGCCTCAAACATGATAATGGAGATTAGTGAACAACCATGAAGAATATTTTTTTTGTACTTTTATTAACACTGGTAAACTCATTTTCGGCTTCTGCACAAAAAGAGCAGGATGTCTTTGTTCCTATTTCTAAATACATTCAAAACGGAGATGCCGAAAGGCTGTCGGCCTGGTTTGCGCCAAACCTGGAAATGGACATACTGGGCAATTCCAATGTGTGCAGCAAGCAGCAGGCCAAACAAATCCTTAAAGAGTTCTTTAACGAATATTCACCCAAAACCTTCGAAATTGCCTATAAATCGGGCAAAGCTCCCATGAAGTATGCTATAGGCAGCCTTAACGCAGGTGGCAGCAAATTCAGGGTCACCCTCTTTGTGAAAACACAACAGAACGGCAATTTCATCCAGCAACTGAGGATAGAAAAAGAATAGATATAACCTCCAAAATAAGAACCTTTTGGCTCTATCTGAATATTGGTTTTGCGTAGGCTGTCACGTCGTCTCGGGTGATGATATTATTACTCAAAATCATCAGCCTTTCCACTACATTCCTTAACTCCCTTATGTTGCCTGTCCATTTGTAACCCGAAAGTTCCTCTATCGCTCCCGGTTCAATATCCCTTTGGGGCATTCCACTCTCTATTGAAATCTGCTCAAGGAAATGACGTGTGAGCAGGGAAATATCTTCGCGTCTTTCGCACAACGGGGGTACGTGGATTATTATGACACTAAGCCTGTGGTAAAGGTCTTCCCGGAAGGTACCTTTGGAAATCTCCTCGGTAAGGTTCTTGTTTGTTGCAGCAATAACCCTCACCCTTACATTTATATCCTTGTCGCTTCCCACCCTGGTGATTTTATTCTCTTGCAAGACCCTCAGGACTTTTGCCTGGGCAGCGAGACTCATATCACCTATCTCGTCCAGGAATAGCGTGCCACCGTCTGCCTGCTCGAACTTACCCTTATGCTGTTTTACAGCCGAAGTGAATGCTCCCTTCTCGTGACCGAACAATTCACTCTCTATCAGCTCTCCGGGGATTGCCGCACAGTTGACTTCAATGAAAGGCATTGTATTACGAGGGCTTTTTTCATGCAGCCACCTTGCTACCAGCTCTTTACCAGTACCATTAGACCCTGTTATCAAAACTCTTGCCTCTGTCGGGGCAACGCGGTCAATCATCTCTTTAATGCGCGTGATAGCAGGTGATACTCCCACTATTTCGGGAATCCTGGAGACTCTCTTCTTAAGTATTTTGGTCTCCTTCACAAGGTTGGTCCGGTCAGTTGCGTTCCTTAATGTAATCAGTATCCTGTTAAGGTCCAGAGGTTTTTGTATAAAATCAAAGGCTCCTTTTTTTATACAGTCAACTGCCGAATCTATTGACCCGTGCCCCGAAATCATGATAACCGAAGAGTCTACCCCCGATTCATTCAATTTATCCAGTAATTCCATACCGTCCATATTGGGCATCTTGATGTCCGAGAAAATAACATCGAAATTCTCTGCAACAGCCTTTTCCAGCCCCTCGACACCATCGGCGGCAAGAGCAACTTCGTGGCCCTCAAATTCAAGAATCTCTTTCAAGGTATTCCGGATTGATTTTTCGTCGTCAATTATCAGCAGTTTCATCTTACGTTGCTTATGTTAATATTCCCTATTATTTAATCTCCTCTGCAAGCTCGGCCATATATCCCTCTTTGAGCGAGTAGGACGATTGGTACAATTCGGTGATACCCGCCTTACGGATAATGTGGTCTACAAAAATACTGCCCAGCACCATGTACTCTGCCCTGAGGGGCGACATTCCGGCCATTGCAAAACGCTCCTCCTTAGTAGAAGCCAATAATTTTCCATGGAGAGCATAAAATTTTTCCAAAGGGAGCTCTTTTGCCGGAATGGAGAAGTCGTCCTCGGGATCAATCAGCTCCCTCAGTGTATCAAAAGAGCCCGAAGAGCCAATCATAAGTTTGGGACAATAATGGGTAACCTGTTCGTAAAAAGGTGCCAGCACCTTATCCAGGTATGCTGTGTATTGGTCTACATCCTTTACGGATACAGGATCAGATGGCGATAACAGCTCCTTAATCCTTATTACTCCCAGTGGAAAGCTATCCTTCCAGTAGATTCTCTCTTTGTCGGCAATAATCAGCTCGTTACTGCCTCCTCCTATATCGATCATGAGAACCTTTTCGTTATAAAGCAAAATGGACTCCCTGATCCCTTTGTATACTAGTTCGGCCTCCCTGTCACCGGAGATAACCTCCACATCAAACCCAAATCTTTCTTCAATCATTTTTGCCATAAGGGGACCATTGGAAGAGTCCCTCACTGCCGATGTTGCAAAAGCTTTGATATGGTCTGCCCCTCCCTCAGCATGTACTTCCTTCAAAAGAGTGGCAATCGCCTCAAGGGAAGAGCTGATTGCCTCGGGTGTAAGTTCACCTCGTTTGAATCCTCCCTGACCAATGTGGGAGCCAACCTTTGCCACTTTTTTTATATCGCACTTACTCTTTGATACCTGGGCAATAAGAAGGTTAAAAACGTTTGTTCCCAGGTCAAATACCGCAATTTTCATCCAAATAATTTTTACAAAGATAATCCTTTTTTACGTATGTTTGTTTTTTGTATTAGAATGGAAAAACGAGAGATCATCATAGCAATCGACGGCCACTCTTCTACCGGCAAAAGCACTTTTGCAAAGGCTGTTTCCAAAAAATACGGTCTTACTTACGTAGATACAGGAGCCTTGTACAGGGGGGTTACACTTGCAGCCATAAGGGCCGGAGTGGTGGCAGCCTCCGAAGGATCCGGAGGGAACATCTTGGATACCATCCTTCAAGGCTTATCGTTGGAATTCCGTCCTACGGGAATAGAGAGGGCCAGTGAATTGTATCTGAACGGTGAGAATATCGAGCACAAGATCAGGTCTCTGGAAGTTGCAGGACATGTCAGCAACATCGCATCGAGGCCTGCTGTCAGGAATTACGTAGACGAAATGCTCCACCAGTATGGTGTGAAGGGGGGAGTTGTAATGGACGGACGGGATATCGGAACAGTTGTCTTTCCCGATGCTGACCTCAAGATTTTCATGACGGCCGACCCTGCCATACGGGCAAAACGCAGGTACGACGAACTTGCATCAAAAGGAGAGAAAGCCGATTTCGAAGAAGTTTTAAAAAATGTCATAGAACGTGACCATATGGATGAGACGCGTGAAACAGCACCATTGCGCAGGGCTACGGATGCCATACTTTTGGACAACAGCTATATGACCCAAGAAGATCAAATGAAATGGATAGAAAAGATATTGGAGGAAAAATGGGGCTTATCCCCCATATAGATGAAAAATCAGGGTTTTGCTATGGCGTGATAAGGGTCGTCAAGCAGGCCGAATCTTTCCTGAAAACCAACTCCCACCTAAACTCACTCGGATCCATAGTACACAATACCACTGAGGTTTCCAGGCTCAGGGATATGGGAATAAGTGTAATAGACCATGATACACTCAAACAGATAAAAGATTCCGCCGTACTAATCAGGGCTCATGGGGAACCTCCATCGACCTACTTGACAGCCAAGGAGAACGGGATAAAAATAATCGACTGCACCTGTCCTGTTGTGCTCAAACTTCAGGAAAGGATCAAAAAGGGATACGAGGAGGTTAAGGAAAAAGGAGGCTCGCTGGTTATATTCGGGAAAAAATGCCATGCCGAGGTCAACGGACTTTTAGGGCAGGTCAACGGAGATGCACTTGTAGTGGAGTCAAAGGAAGATCTGGCCGGGCTTGATTTCCAAAAACCTATAGTCGTTTTTTCCCAGACCACCAATGATACAGTCGGGTATGCAAACATTATTGCCGAAATCAAACAACGTGTTGCCGATGCAGGGGGCTCTACGGACAATGTTGTCAGCCACAATACAATTTGCAGGCAAGTATCGTCAAGGCATCCAAACTTAAAACAGTTTGCAGCAAAAAACGATGTCGTGCTGTTTGTAAGCGGCAAGGAGAGTTCCAACGGGAAAGTACTTTTTGGAACATGCAAAAACAGCAACCCCAGGTCTTACAAAATCGAGAGCACTTCCGATATTGACCCTTCCTGGTTCAATCCAGGTGAAACAGTAGGGATATGCGGAGCAACCTCTACCCCCACATGGCAACTGGAAGGGGTTGCAACGTTCATAAAAGGACTTTGACATGAGAGGTTCCTTTGCCAACTTGCTATTCCCGGTAAAACTGACTTTTGAGTTGAGCTACCGGATTCCTCCACCCCTTGAGGGGAAGGTCGTCAGAGGAAGTCATGTTCTGGCCCCGTTTGGCAACAAGGTTATCACCGGATTGGTAACAAAGGTTTTCGACACACCCCCGGACTTCCAAGGCCTCATCAAGGATATAACGGAAATTGCCGGCACAGGCGGGGCTTCGGAAAAAGAGATTGCCTTCATTGAATGGATGGCACAATACTATATGTGCACCCCCGGGGAGGTGCTTAAGGCAGCGGTGGGCAACTCTATAGATGTAACCCCTCCAAAAATGAGCAACCAAAAAAAAGAAACCTCAAAGCTGGTCAATGAAACCAATAATTGCATCAAAACCGGCAGGTTGACCCGGGAACAGACCTATGTGCTGGATTGCTGCCGGAAAAATATAAAAGCAAACATTCCTACTCTCATTAAAGGGGTTACCGGTTCGGGCAAGACCGAAATTTATATGGAGCTTGCAAAAGAGCAACTATCCCAAGGAAAAAGCGTTCTCTACATGGTTCCGGAGATTGCCCTCAGCAAACAACTCACCGACCGTCTCACGGAACATTTTGGCAGGCATCTTTTGGTTTTCCACTCAAAGATGACACCGGCTGCCCGCAAAAAGGTAAGGGAAAGTATCCGCAACTACCAGGAACCATCTATAATATTGGGACTAAGGTCTTCACTGTTCCTTCCTTTCGATGAACTTGGGCTGATTGTCGTGGACGAAGAGCATGACAACAGTTATAAACAGAGTGATCCTGCACCTAGGTACAACGGCAGGGATGCTGCCCTTATGCTGGCAAGGATCCATGGAGCCGGCATAGTGCTCGGCTCGGCCACCCCATCCCTTGAAAGTATATACAATTGCCATTCAGGCAGGTTTTCTCTGGTGGAATTAAACCACAAATACCACTCTGCCGGGACAACCACGACAGAGGTGATCGACACCATACGGGAAGGACAAAAGGGATCCATGGAGGGGCTCTTTTCCCGCAGGACACTCGACGCCATAGGTCAAAGGCTGCAAAAAAACGAACAAGTACTGGTGTTCCGCAACAGAAGGTCTTATTCTCCCTTGGTTCAATGCATGTACTGTGGCGACATCCCCTATTGCAACAACTGCAATGTCTCGCTCAATTACCACAAGAAGAGGTCCATCCTAAAATGCCATTACTGTGAATACGCTATCCGGTACAACACAATATGCACAAAATGCGGCAGGCCCGGACTCAAAGAGCGAGGCTGCGGCACAGAGATGATAGAGGAGCAGCTTCGATTTTTTTTCCCCGGCTCCAAAGTTGCAAGGTTCGATGCAGAGACTACCTCATCCAAGGTAAACGAAGAAAAATTACTGTCGGACTTTGCCGCAGGAAACACCGATATACTTGTTGGCACACAGATGATCAGCAAAGGTTTTGATTTTGAAAGACTCACATTGATCGTTCTGGTTCAGGCCGACAGCATGTTCTCTACAGACGACTTCCGTGCTTCTGAAAAAGCAATGCAGCTGCTTGTCCAGCTTGCCGGCCGGAGTGGCCGCAGGGATACCAGAGGGCATATCATTGTACAAACAGCAAGGCCAGACAATCAGGTTTACATTGATTTCGTGGAAGGGGAGGATGGTATGGCGCGCGAACTGCAAGAGAGAAAGGAATTCGGATACCCTCCGTTTGTAAGGTTGGTGAGAATATCGGTAAAGCACCCTTCGAAAGAGAGGGTCGAAGGATTTTGCGATATTATTGCAAGAAAATTACCCGAATGGGGTGTCATCGATTTCACAGGTCCTGTTCCTCCTCCCGTAGAAAGGGTTAAACGTGAATATATCCTCAATTTCTGGGTAAAGCTCAAGCGAAATACCGATAGTCCTACGATTAAGAGCACAATTTTTGCAGGAATAGAATCCTTGGTTCGGGAAGCAGGCAGAGGAGTGTCTGTCGGTTTTGATCCGGACCCTCTCTAAATTGAAAGAATTTTGTAAATTTGCATGATAGTCCCGCAATAAATCTAAAACCAACATATGGGAAAAATAATAGCAATAGCCAACCAAAAAGGAGGTGTCGGAAAGACAACTACAGCCATTAACCTGTCGGCCTCGCTTGCTGTTCTGGAAAAGAGGGTCCTTCTGGTAGATGCCGACCCGCAAGCTAACTCCACCTCCGGCCTCAACTTTGATCCCGACTCAACCTCAAAGCACACCCTATACGAGACCCTTATAGGTTCCAGGGCAATCAACGACATTCTCCTTGAGACAGAAGTTAAAGGATTAAAGCTTGCCCCCTCCCACATTAACCTTGTTGGTGCCGAAATCGAAATGCTCAACATTCCCGAAAGGGAGCTGGTATTGAAAAAGGCCCTGGAGCCTCTCAAGGAGCAGTTTGACTATATTATCATAGATTGTTCTCCCTCTTTGGGAATCATTACCATCAACTCCTTGTCGGCGGCAGACTCCGTACTGATACCGGTCCAATGCGAGTACTTTGCCTTGGAAGGGCTTGGAAAACTCCTCAACACAGTCAAACTTGTCCAGAACAGACTTAACACTTCGCTCAAGATAGAGGGATTCCTCCTTACCATGTTTGATGGCAGGACCAGGCATTCAAACCTTGTGGTGGATGAGGTGAGGACACATTTTTCCGACATGGTATTCAAAACCGTAATACAAAGGAATGTCAGGTTGACCGAAGCTCCATCGCACGGTAAACCGGTAATACTCCACGATGCCCTCTCCACGGGCACAAACAATTACCTGAATCTTGCAAAAGAGATATTAACAAACAACCAGTGATATGAAAAAATCTGCCTTGGGAAGGGGGCTTGGAGCCCTGCTGTCAGATGCGGACAACATCAATCTCAGCCGTATGAACCATACGGGAGAGATGACACCTGCATCCATTTCCGAAATCCCCATGGATCTTATTGAAACTAACCCTTTCCAACCAAGGAGCAGCTTTGATGCCGGGTTACTGGAAGAGCTGGCAGATTCCATCCGTACCCTCGGACTCATCCAGCCAATCACAGTCAGGCTTACAGAAAACAACAAATACCAGATAATCAGCGGAGAAAGGCGTTTCCGGGCTGCCACAATTGCCGGCCTGACCCATATTCCGGCATACATCCGCACTGCCAATGACCAGGGAATGCTGGAGATGGCCATTGTGGAAAATATCCAGAGGGAAAATCTTGATTCAATAGAAGTTGCCCTCAGTTTCCAACGCCTTATAGAGGAGTGTGACCTTACACAGGAAGAGATGGCCGACAGAGTAGGCAAAAAAAGGACTACAATTACTAACTACCTCAGGCTGCTAAAACTTCCTGCCGAAATCCAGCTCGCCCTAAGGGCCAAAAAAATTTCTATGGGGCATGCCAGAGCTCTGTTGGCCCTGGACTCTCCAAAAAAACAGTTGAAACTTTGTGGGGAGGTGATGGATAAAGACTTATCCGTAAGACAAGTAGAGGAGAAAATCCAAAAAATGACAGGCGGTCCAAGGAATGCAAAAACCGAAGAGGCTCCACTGGAGTTGGACGAATCCTACTTCAAACTTCTTGATTTTCTTGGCAAATACTTTAACAACAACATAAGTCTCAAACGTGACGAAAAAAAGGGCACCGGATCAATTACAATCAGATTCAGTGGCGACCAGGAGATCATGAAGTTCATTGACGCCATCGAAAAGACAAACCTCTAAATCCCAGATGAACCTCCGCCCCTACATAATATCATTCTTATTGACGCTTTTATGCTCAACCTCTTTGATTGCCCAGTTCCAGGGGCAGATGAGACAGGTTGGTCCTCCGGGGTCTGAGCAACAGCAACAGCAAAACCAGGATACATTATATGCAGGCAGCACAAGGGAGCCCTACTCCCTCAAGAGGTATTTCAAAAGCCTTGCGGGAAAAGACAGCATGAACATTGCAAGAATGTGGGGAGGTTCACTTTTACTACCTGGCAGCGCGCAGCTATACAACAAGGAGTACTGGAAGATACCGCTGGTTTATGCTTCAATCGGCGGATTTATGTATGCCGGGTACAAAAACAACCTCAAGTGGCTGGACACACACGAAGATAAATACAAGAGCAACCGTAACCTTTTTTATCTTGGAGCTGCCCTCTCATACTGGGGTTCGGTAATGGACGGAGTGGCAAATTTCCGATATCACCAAAGGGTCTTGCCTGCAAGGGCCTCTCTTTACTCTGCAATGCTGCCAGGACTTGGACAGGTTTACAACGGTGATTATTGGAAAATCCCCATATTCTACGGAGGCTTCATAGCCACAGGATACTTCATATCCAGCAACAACGCCCAGTTTAAACGTTACCGGAACATGTACTACCAAACCAGTGATCCTGAGTCAGAAAACTACCAAAAGTTCAACCCCGAGACAATGAAATATTACATGGACTCCTACCGGAGGTTCCGTGACTATTCGATACTTGCAGGTATGCTGGTTTATGCCCTCAACATTATAGATGCAAACGTTTTCGCCCATTTCCAGGATTTTGATGTAAGTGACGACCTTTCGGCATCGTTTGCCCCGGGTATGGTGTTGCCAATCAATCCTGGCCTTGCCTGCAACATAAATCCTGCAGTAGGCTTTCGTCTGAACATTAAATTTTAACCATTTCAATTAAGAAACCATAGAATGAAGAAAACTATCATTACAACATTACTTTCCCTGGTACTCCTGCTCTCCGCTACCACCTCCTACGGTCAATTTTTCAAAAATATTTTCAACGGAAAGGAGTCAAAAAAGGAGTTGAAACAGGAAATTGGAATTTTGCAAAGGACGATAGATTCTTTGAGGAGAGAGATGGAAATCAACGCTATCCCATTGATCGACACAATAACCGTAAACGACACAATCAATCCAGGGGGGCTTAGCTTTTTTGACAGTGGGGACTTCCTTGACCCTGAGGTCCCGACCGACAGCCTTTTGAGTATTTGGTATGTCCAGAATGCGCTGACCCTTGATGATGGCTCTGTAATTGACCTTGACAATGAAATCCTGACCACAGATATCCCTGACTCTGTCTTCATAGAGCGGCTAAAAGCAATAAACTCCTTTATACCATTGCCGTACAATAATATTGTCAAAAACCACATAATTTACTATACCCAGAGGATTCCCAATAAAATTGATGTAATACTCGGATTATCTGCCTTTTATTTACCACAATTCGAAGAGATTCTGGACCAGTACGATTTGCCAAAGGAACTCAAGATAATGGCAATCATCGAGTCTGCCCTAAACCCCAAAGCAGTATCCAGGGCAAACGCCAAAGGGATGTGGCAATTCATGTACCGGACCGCACTGCAGTACAACCTGAGGATTGACTCCTACGTGGACGAGAGGCTCGACCCGATTGCTTCCGGCCATGCTGCAGCCAAGTATATGAAAGACTCCTACACAATCTTTGGAGACTGGCTCCTTGCAATTGCCTCCTACAACTGTGGCCCGGGCAACGTCAACAAGGCCATCCGCAGGGCTGGTTCCAGGGATTTCTGGAAAGTATACCCCTACCTCCCGAGGGAGACTCGTGGGTACGTACCCTCCTTTGTGGCGGCAATGTATACACTCAACTACTACAAGGATCACAGGATATCCGCCAGACCAATTCAGATGCCTGCACATGTGGATACCTTTATAATCAAAAGACCTTTGCATTTTGGACAGATTTCGGAACTTGTGGGAATTTCAAAGGAGGAGCTGAGCGACCACAATCCACAATACATAAAAGAGATCATCCCAGGCAACGAAAAGGGCAACGTATTGAGACTTCCCTATAACTACACAAACCTCTTTATTGACAAGGAGAATGAAATATACACTTTCAAAGACAGCCTGTTCTTCAACCCTATAGTTTTCAATGACAGCAAATCCCAGGCATCAACAAGCCGCAGTTCGGTTACCCATGTTGTAAAAAGGGGAGAAACATTGAGCCACATAGCACTCCGCTACAGGGTAAGGGTAAGTGACATCCAATCCTGGAACAATGTAAGGAGTGTGATACGGCCCGGGCAGAGACTGGTGATATACACAGCAGGAGCCCCGGCAACAGCCTCTTCCGGTTCCTCTGCCCCCGCCACCAGCACATCCGGAGGCTACGTAATGTACACTGTCAAAAAGGGGGATACCCTATGGGAGATTTCACGACGTTTCGAAGGTGTGAGCCTTAACCAGATAATGCAGCTGAACGGCTTTACCCAAAGAAGCAAAATACTTCCCGGAGCAAAGATCAAGATCAAACCAATTTAGCACTTGGAGATCAAAGCATCAGGCGTAACTGAACCTTGATTTCGCTCTTAACCCTTCCAACGATTGTTTCGTTCCCGTCACCGATCTTATCCCGGTCGGTATAGAGAAATGCACCATATTTAAACCAAAAATCTACTCTCCCGGAAAAGGATTTGCGGATGTTTATGTACCACCTGTACCCTTTGCCATACATCATTGCGGTCCTGAACTGGTACAAGAGATCCCTTTCGTAACTGTACAGCCTTGTACTCCAACTCTCCGCCGAGAAGCATGAGATCCTTGCACCAAATTGCAATCCCTTGGATGGCAGGCCGGCAATTGCTTCCTGGTGCAGGTTGTAACCAATGTTCCCTCCCGGAGCTGTTGCGAGTTGACATCTGGTATGCAATTCTATTGACCGGCCTGCCTTTAGTCTGTAATCAACCCGGCCCAGAATCCTCTCATTGCTTGAGGTCCCTTGAACGGTTATCCCATGTTTTGAGCCAGCAGGACCGGAGAGTCTGAATGAGAAATAGTGATACTTCTTCCCGAGCACTCCCTGCAATGTAAGCGTACAGCCATTCCATACATGCTTTTTGTATGCCACTGTTGCTGTCGGGCATCCCTCCGATCCTTTTGGTTTGAGTGTACTCATTGGCGAAGAAAAACCCTTATCCCTGTAGCCAAGATCAATAGTGACCAAAGAGTTATCCCTGAACCTCCAGGAAAGACCCGAAGTAACTGCAACGCTTTTGCAAACATCCAAAGCAACCTCCCCGTACAATATAATTTTTTTGTAAACACCCTTCCAGTGAAAAGAGAGGTTTCCCCTGTTTTTGCCGGCAACCAAGGCAACCTTTTTTTCCATAGAATCTCTTCCTGCATAGAAATGAGACTCCTTGAGAGCAGCCAATACAATCCCGGCCTTTAATCCATCCCTCTCAAAGGTTATTGTAGCCGCCCCCATATTCTGCCACAGGTTTCTCTTTCGCTCACGTAATAGCGGGGTGTTATGCAAACCTGTTTTCAACAACGATGTGTATCCTTCCGGTATTATACGTGCATCCACCCCCCTGGAAGAGAGCATCAGGTCTACTGTGAACTTACCAAAACCAAAAGTGGATGCAATCCCGTTGAATGCCCTGTTCTCATCTGCCGATCCGTAAGGAGCCGGATCATAATCGTTCTTTACCATTGTCGAAGGATCCGACCCGGTATTTAAAGAAAACCCGTTCCACAACACGAGGCCCTGCCCCTCCCTTGCTGTGTAGGAACCTACCACCAGGTTCCTTAATAACCTGTCACTTTTGAAACCGACACCTGCAGAGAAAAAATCGACGGACTTTTCGCCGGGATCCCTCTCCATCGTTACAATTGCAGATGCTCGCCCCGGGATTTCCATCCTGCTCTGCCAGTTGACCATAACCGGATTCCCGAGATACCTTCCTTCGGGATTCTTTTCATACTCTGTTATTGTCACCGGTGTGTACCCCTTTTTTGATTCGGGTACCACAGAACTTCGGATAACATGGCGGGAAACAAGCCCCTGAGATTTACCCCCCTCACCATAATTCATAAACTCCGAAATAACCCTTAACTTGAAGGTGTCAATTCCGGGTATCATCCTCAACTCGGCTTTGGAAAAAGGAATCCCGTACTTTTCGATGTAACCGGTAAACATGACGGTCTCGAAATGGTCAAGCAGGCCAATCTCTTCCATCTTACGTGCAGTAATTGCATTTGGTTCAAGGCCTTTTTGCATCATCTGCCACAAAAAGGCCTCAAGTTCCTCCAAATAGCCATCATCCAAAAGATCATTACCATCTTGGTCTTCGATGGTCTTTTCCAGCAAATCAATAAGGTATGGATGTAAAACACCCTCTCCCCTGTTTTGCGTATAAATGCATTCAACACCACAGGTCATGCTGTACAAACACAGCACAAGCCCAAAAATCCCACGCCTCATATCTTCCCCTCATTTTTGTTATTGGCTGTTAAGCCAAATTGTTAATTTGTCTTGAACCGGTATTTGATTTCGGACAACTCCTTGTTGGCCTTCACAATCTTTTCGGCAAGTTCTGCCTTGAACTTCACCATTTTTTCCATAAGTGATGCATCCCCGGTAGCCAGGATCTGGAAAGCCAGGATTGCTGCATTCCTTGAGTTGTCCAATGCAACTGTTGCAACCGGGATACCTGCAGGCATCTGGAGGATAGAAAGCACAGAATCCCATCCATCTATTGATATTGAAGATTTTACAGGTACACCAATCACAGGCAGCGGTGTAAAGGCAGCAATCACTCCGGGAAGGTGGGCGGCTCCCCCTGCTCCTGCAATTATCACTTTTAACCCCCTTTTGTGGGCTCCTTTGGCAAATTCGGCTACCTGGTCAGGTACCCTGTGTGCCGAAAGGGCATTGATTTCAAATGGTATTTCCATTTGGTCAAGAAACTCTGCAGCAGCCTTCATGACCGGCATATCGGAGGTACTCCCCATTATAATACTAACTAGTGGATTCATCGTTTTATACACAAAATTGGTTTAGGACAAAAATAATGATTAATTTCGCCGACACAAATATTTTAAGTATGGAACGCATTAAACTACATGACAAAGAGTTTCGTATTTTTATTCCTTACTCAAAAATAGAGGAGGCAATAAAGGAGGTTGCTGCGCAGTTAAACAAGGATTACAAGGACAAAGAGATGCCCATTTTCCTCTCTGTGCTCAACGGCTCGTTCATGTTTTCTGCAGACCTATTGAAAAACATTGATTTCCAATGCGAAATTTCTTTCATAAAACTCTCTTCCTATAGTGGCACCAGTACAACCGGAGAGATCCGGGAGGTTCTCGGCATAACAACTTCCGTAGAAGGGAGGGACGTTGTGGTTTTGGAAGATATTGTCGATACCGGCAATACTGTGGAGGAGCTTGACCGTATACTCAGGGAACAGGGAGCCCGCTCTGTTAAAATCTGCACCCTTTTGCTCAAGCCGGAGGCCTACCACAAATCGTTGCCAATCGATTACGTCGCACTTGAAATACCCAGCGATTTCATTGTCGGCTACGGGCTTGATTACGACGAGCTGGGTAGACAATACAAGGATATATACGTTCTTGATATACCTAAAAATTAGTAATGAAATATTATATTATCTTTGGTCCTCCGGGTGCCGGCAAGGGCACCCAATCATTTTTACTTACCGAAAGATACCAGTTCAGGCACATATCTACCGGCCAGCTTTTGCGAGATGAGATCGCAAAAGGCAGTGAAGTTGGCAAAATAGCAAAAGAGGTCATCGACAGGGGCAAATTTGTAGAAGATTCTTTGGTTATGGATATGATACGACATGAGATCTGCAATGCCAAAGAAGGGACCAAGGGATTTATCTTTGACGGATTTCCCAGAACCATCAGTCAGGCAGAGGCTTTTGACCAAATGCTCAAAAAGATGGGGTGCAAAGAGTTGAGCGGAGTCCTCTCCCTTGAGGTGGCAGACAGCGTTATTGTTGAAAGAATTCAAAAAAGGGCCAGGATAGAGGGGAGGGAAGATGACTCTTCCATTGAGACAATACTCAGGAGGATAAAAACATACCATACGAAAACAGAACCTCTTATAAACTATTATAAGGAACAGGGCAAATACCATCCTGTAAGGGGAGAGAGAAGCGTGGAAGAGATATTTGAAGGTATTTGCAAAATAATTGATAACATTTAAATGAGCAACAATTCCAATTTCGTGGATTACGTCAGGATCTTTTGTGCTTCGGGCAACGGAGGCAAGGGTTCAATGCATCTGCGCAGGGAAAAATTCATTCCCAAAGGAGGACCCGACGGTGGGGACGGAGGAAGGGGCGGACATGTGATACTAAGGGGCAACTCGCAGTACTGGACATTGATCCATCTGAAATACCGCAAACATATCAGGGCAGAGCACGGGGGAGCCGGCAGCGGTGCACTCAGGCACGGGGCGGACGGTGAGGACATAATCCTTGATGTTCCTCTCGGCACTGTAGCCAAGGTGGCCGACACGCAGGAGATTCTTTTCGAAATCACAAACGAAGGAGAAGAGATTACCCTTGTACAGGGAGGCCGGGGAGGAAAAGGAAATGCATTTTTCAAATCTTCCACAAACCAGACCCCGCGTTACTCCCAGCCCGGAGAAGAGGGGCAGGAAAACTGGTTCATATTGGAGCTAAAAGTATTGGCCGATGTTGGTTTGGTAGGATTCCCGAATGCCGGCAAATCTACTTTGCTCTCCAAACTCTCCGCCGCAAAACCTAAGATTGCAGACTATCCCTTCACAACCCTCGAACCAAACCTTGGAATTGTTGAATACCGGGACCACAGATCTTTTGTAATGGCAGATATTCCGGGTATAATCGAAGGTGCACACGAAGGGCGTGGCCTTGGGCTCAGGTTTCTGCGGCATATCGAGAGAAACTCCATGTTGCTGTTCATGATTCCTGCCGATTCAAAAGATATTGCAAAGGAGTACAAAATCTTGCTTAAGGAGCTCAAGATGTACAACCCCGAACTTTTGGACAAAGAGTGTATCCTGGCTGTTACTAAAAGCGATATGCTGGATGCCGAGCTGGAATCGATGCTCAAACGTTCCCTGCCTAAAAAAATTCCGTATATTTTCATATCTTCGTACTCAGGCAAAGGCCTTGAGCAATTAAAAGACATGCTCTGGGAGAGCCTTAACAAATAAAAACGCCCGCCCATGGAATGGCTTTTGGAAGCAGACTACTCCATATTGCTTTTTTTAAACGGCCTTCATTCTCCTTTTTTTGACTGGCTGATGATGCTTTTGACAGCACCCGAACCATGGATTCCCCTATATTTTGCCATAGCTTCATTTATTGTCTACTATTACGGCTACAAAAAAGGAGACTACAAATATTCATTTGCCTTAATTGCCGGTGCTATACTCACTTTTGCCCTGACCGACATGGGGAGCTCAGCAATCAAGGATTACTTCGAACGGCTCAGGCCTGGCCATGACCCCAGACTTGAGGGTCTTGTAAGGCTCCTGGACGGAAAAGGGGGCATGTATGGATTCATCTCCTCCCACGCCTCAAATGTGTTTGGATTGGCAACAATCACCTCACTTGCATTCAGGAAAAGATGGTACTCGGCAACCATACTGATATGGGCCGCCGGTGTCTCCTACAGCCGGATTTACGTGGGTCGCCACTTCCCTTCCGATGTAGTTGCAGGGGCTCTTTTTGGTTTTTTTGCCGGCCTCATCTTTTACAAACTGGTATCTCATTTTTTTCTAAAAAGTAAAATCAAATGTACTACATAATTGACAACTCAACCGATCCACAATGGAACCTGGCTGCCGAAGAGTACCTGTTCAAAAAATTTTCTAAACCCGTGTTCCGGCTTTGGAGAAACAAGCCATCCATAATCATTGGTCTTCACCAGAATGCATTTGCCGAAATCAACCTGGATTATGTAAAATCCAACAACATACCTGTTATCAGACGTCTTTCGGGCGGCGGAGCTGTATTCCACGACCTCGGTAACGTGAACTTCACATTCATAGACAACAAGATCCCCGGGGAGGAGACTCCTGCAATGTTTGCACGCTTTACCAGACCTATAATAGATGCCCTGGCCGGCCTTGGTATAAAAGCATCATTGAAAGGACGCAATGACCTGGTAATTGAAGACAGGAAGTTTTCCGGAAATGCCGTTGCCGTGTACAAAGAGAGAATATTGCAACACGGCACCCTGCTCTTTTCGGCATCGATGGCAAACCTTTCGGAGGCTCTTGCAAACCGTCCGGAACACTTCAAGGGCAAAGCGGTACAGTCCAACAGGGCAAGGGTAGCAAATATAAGTGAACATCTGTCACAACCTATGAGTGTCGATGAGTTTGTAACTTATATGGAACAATACATAACAGGTGGCAACTCCTCAAAGTACACCCGTTACAACTACACCTCCGAGGATCTTTCGGAGATATCCAGGCTTACTATGGAAAAATACAGCCTTGATTCCTGGAACTTTGGATCTTCCCCCAATTACGGTTATTCAAAAACGTCCCGCTTCGAATGGGGAATCCTTGAGTTATACATGGAGGTAAACAAAGGGATAATCGAGGATATCAGGTTTTTCGGGAGTTACTTTTTCACAAAGGAGACCGAGCAATTGGAAAAACTATTGAAAGGCTCTCCACACACCTTTGAAGCCATTAACGAAGTGGCAGAAAAAACAAACCTCTCCGATTATTTCAGCAATATAACCGGAGAGGAGTTCTTAAGCATGTTCTGGCAATAATAGTTGCCAGGGATTGGGGCTTTATTTATCTCTTTTCTTTTCCTTTACCTTTACGAGCAGGTCTTTCAATACTGCGATACAGTCTACAACAGCATCTTCAAATGTTTGTGCATGTCGCTCCACAACCAGGTCATTGCCTGGCGAAATCACCTTCATCAACACATTCTTGTTCTCGAAATCAGGCAATAGGCTCAGTGTCACCTCCACACTTTGAATTTCTTCATAAAACTTTGGAAGCTTGGCCAGTTTTTTCTCAATAAAACCGATCAATTTACTGTCTGCGTCAAATTTGAGTGACTGAATTCTAATGTCCATGTTAACCTCCTTTTTTTGCTCTTGGATGAGCGGTTAAAAATACTTTCTTGAGCTGCTCGAAAGAGTTATGTGTGTAAACCTGGGTTGCCGCCAGAGAGGAGTGGCCCAGGAGCTCTTTAATGCTGTTGAGGTCTGCCCCGTTGTTAAGCAAATGGGTTGCAAGAGTATGCCTTAGCACATGAGGACTTTTTTTCCCGCTAAACCCCTCTACACCCGAAAGCTCCCTCTTCACTACTTTATTAACAAACGAGAGATACATTGGTTGCCCGTTGTCTGTCAAAAAAAGGTACTTTCCCGGATTATCCGGATAAAAATCTCCAAGCAGAGAGATATACCTCTGCAGCAAACCAGTAATTGTTGACGGCACCGGGACTTCCCTGGACTTGTCACCTTTGCCGGTTACCCTGAGTACCCCTCTGGCAAAATCAAGGTCGTAAACCCTGGAAGACGCCAGCTCTGCCCTCCTTATACCGGTACAATAAAGCAGACGGATCATAACCGCGTCCCTTAAATGTAAAAAATCGTCAGGATAGGTATCCTCGGACTCCTCCTTGAGGCTTTCATCCTTTTGGAAATAGCCCTCCATAGCTGCCTGGGTGTAGAAAAGAGGAAGTTTTTTCTCCCTTTTGGGACGGTGCATCTTCTTTACCGGATTGGACTCAATAGTCCCTTTTTTTACAAGGAAACCACAATAGGTACTGATTGCCGACAGTTTCAGATTGACCGTCACTGGTGAAAGGCCTCTTTTGAGCAACTGGGCCGTAAATGCCCGGATATTGGCCGGAACCAAAAGGGATTTTTCATTTTCGCCAGGAATGGCAGAGAGGAAATCAAACAACTCCCCTACACTTTTTTCATAGATTTCAAGTGTCCGGGGGGAGTACCTTTTTTGTACCCGCAGATAGTTGGCAAAAAGCTCTTTCGAATTCATAATCCGCACCTAATTTACAAAAAAAAAGAGCGTGCTGCAAATTGCAGACGCCCTTCGGGAAATATTCCTTTACAGATTTACTCTTCGTTGAGACGCAGAGATTGTACATAAGCTGCCTTCTTAACTTCGTCCCTTCTCTTAACGGACTTCTTCACAAATGTCTTCCTGCTACGCAACTCACGGATTGTACCGGTTTTCTCGAACTTACGTTTGAACTTCTTGAGAGCCCTTTCAATATTTTCGCCCTCTTTGATTGGTACTATAATCATATTCTACACACCTCCTTTTGTCAGGCCGCAAAATTAGACATATTTTTTTTAACCCACAATATATTGCCTAAAATTTATTAAATTTGTATTTTATTAAAAATAAAACCTTTATGAATCTTACTGAATTTCAAAGACAAATTCTGGAAGGGATACCTCAATCACTCCCTGCCAAGGCAGAGTGGGATCCTCAAATAAACCACGCTCCCAAAAGAAAGGATATACTCTCTTGTACTGAGAAAAAACTTGCAATAAAAAATGCCCTACGCTACTTTCCCATTGAACTGCACAGTACTTTGGCAACGGAGTTTGCAACGGAACTAAGGGATTACGGACGCATATACATGTACCGTTACCGCCCCTCATACAAAATTGAGGCCCGCAGTATCCATGACTTCCCTCACAAATCGATTCAGGCGGCGGCTATAATGCTTATGCTCAGTAATAACCTTGACTACGCAGTTGCACAACACCCTCACGAATTGATAACATACGGAGGCAACGGTGCAGTGTTCCAGAACTGGGCTCAATACAGGCTCACAATGAAGTACCTTGCAGAGATGACAGACGAGCAGACCCTGGTGCTATATTCGGGCCATCCAATGGGACTGTTCCCCTCCCACAAAGAGGCTCCCCGGGTTGTGGTCACAAACGGGATGGTAATACCAAACTACAGTTCCCGTGACCATTGGGAAAAGTTCAATGCCTTAGGTGTTTCCCAGTACGGACAGATGACAGCTGGATCTTTCATGTACATTGGCCCCCAAGGGATTGTACACGGGACCACAATTACAGTACTCAATGCAGCCAGGATGAAGGGGAAAGAGAGAGGAACAGCCGGGAAGGTTTTTGTAAGCTCCGGACTGGGAGGCATGTCGGGCGCCCAGCCAAAAGCTGCCGTTATTGCCGGAGTCATTGGAGTAGTAGCCGAGATCAACCCCAAAGCCGTACAGACACGTTATTCCCAAGGATGGGTGGACGAAGTGTTTACCGACCTGGACCTTTTGATGGAGAGGGTTGTAAAAGCAAAGGCATCCAAAGAGGCTGTCTCCCTGGCATACCAGGGGAACATTGTTGACTTATGGGAAAAATTCATAGAAAGCGGGGTATCTGTCGACCTGGGAAGCGATCAAACCTCCCTGCATAACCCATGGGCCGGGGGTTACTACCCGGCAGGAGTTAGCTTTGAAGAGTCCAACAGACTTATGGCCGAAGAGCCCGAAAAGTTCAGACAACTGGTCGAAGCAACCCTGCGACGCCATGCCAGTGCCATCAACACACTAAGTGAAAGGGGAATGTACTTCTTTGATTACGGAAACGCCTTTTTACTGGAAGCCTCCAGGGCCGGAGCTGAGGTATTAAACCCCGACGGCAGCTTCAAATACCCCTCCTACGTACAGGATATAATGGGTCCCCTCTTCTTTGACTACGGATTTGGACCATACAGGTGGGTATGTACATCATCCAATCCCAAAGATTTGGAAGTCACCGATAAGATTGCTGCAGATGTACTTGAAAAAATCATGAAAGATGCTCCCGAAGAAATACGGATGCAAATGGCGGACAACATCCACTGGATCAAGGAGGCTGGCACCAATAAACTGGTAGTGGGTTCACAAGCCAGAATTTTGTATGCCGACAGCGAAGGCAGGACAGAAATTGCCCTCGCCATGAACCTGGCCATAAGAGAAGGAAGGATATCGGCCCCTGTTGTGCTTGGAAGGGATCATCACGATGTTTCGGGAACCGACTCCCCATACCGGGAAACCTCAAATATTTACGACGGCTCGCAGTTTACGACCGACATGGCGATCCATAATGTAATCGGGGATTCGTTTCGCGGTGCAACGTGGGTTTCAATCCATAACGGAGGAGGTGTCGGATGGGGGGAGGTAATCAACGGTGGGTTCGGAATGGTAATTGACGGGACCGAAGAGGCAGACCGTAGAATCCGCAACATGCTCCACTGGGACGTGAACAACGGTATAAGCCGCCGTGCCTGGGCCAGGAACAGCGGAGCTATATTTGCAATAGAAAGGGAGATGGAGAGGACGCCGCTTCTCAAAGTTACCGTCCCGCACATTGCAGATGACAGGTTAGTCGAACTGGCCGCTGATCATGTTTTCGACGGCAAAGCCAAGATTTGATGCATAAAGCTTGAGCTCTTCCACAATCTTTGGGTCCAGCCTGTTTTCGCGGGCCAGGATCCAAAGATATTTACCCGAAGGGTCCCCGACAAGCGCATAATTGTATTCGGGATCAATTTTCAAAACCCAATAATCGCCGGCAAATGGCCAAAAAAAGCTCACCTTTAGCTTGGATGGCTCTTTGGCATCGGGCATCCATGCTTTTCCTTTTGCCTGTTTAACCCTGCTTTTATCCTCTTTTAACCTGCCTTCGTTGGTTACCATTACTGTGCCATCGTCCATAAGCTCGTAGTTTGCAGTAATCTCTGTCAATCCCTCTTCAAACTTGTTCGGAAGCCGGTAAATCTCGTACCACTTACCCATATATTTCTCAATGTCAAACTCTTTTACAGAATCCAGCGCCAAATATGCAGTTGAGCAAGACCATAAAAACAAAAGTGCAAATCCCGAAATCAGATATCTCATTTTTAAATTGATGTTTAAAAGATGTGTGACTGCAAATACTGTACCGCTCGAAAATCTGAAGATTTTTTCGTTTGTGTATCAAATGTTACACTTGTAGAAATTAATAGTTTCTACTTTTGTGACACATGTAAGAATAATAATAAAGTTTAAAAATATGAAACGTACTGTAATAAAAATTGACGAAGAGCTTTGCAATGGATGCGGCAACTGCGTAGAGGGATGCCACGAAGGGGCTCTGCAGCTGATCAACGGAAAGGCTGTCATGATCAGCGAACTCTACTGTGACGGGCTTGGTGCATGCATCGGGGATTGCCCTGTTGGTGCCATTGAACTTATAGAGAAAGAGGCCGAACCATATGACGAAGTTGCTGTTATGGAGAGAATCTCTCCAAAAGGGGAGAAAGTAATACTTGCTCACCTGAAGCACTTAAGGGATCACGACCAAATTGAATGGTTCAACCAAGGCATCGATTGGTGCATAGAAAACGGCATAAAAATAGACCTTACCAAAATTGCAGTCGGGGCACAAAAACCAAAAGAGGCCTGTGGTTGTCCTGGTTCGGCAGAGAGGGACTTCCGCAACAAAAGTGAAGCAAAGTCTCCAACTCCTGTCGGGTTCTCATATACCTCTCCATCGGAATTACAGCAGTGGCCGGTACAATTACACCTGCTTAACCCCCAGGCTCCCTTTTTCCAAGGTGCCGATGTGCTTTTGGCTTCGGATTGCTCTGCATTTTCGCACGGATCCTTCCATTCTGCATTCCTTAAAAACAAGGCACTTGCAATTGCATGCCCAAAACTGGACAGCAACACCCAAGTCTATGTGGAGAAACTTTCGGCAATGATTGATCTTTCAAAAATCAATACATTGACAGTCCTGATGATGGAAGTTCCCTGCTGCGGCGGATTGCTTCAGATTGCCAAAGCTGCAAGAGAAAAGGCCCACAGGAATATTCCTGTAAAGGCCCTTGTACTTTCCCTGCGTGGGGAGATCCTCAGCGAAGAGTGGGTTTAAATCTTTGGTTTCAAAAACCTGTCAAGCAACATTTGGTCGAGTGAATATTTTCCCGGACCCAGCAGGAAGAGCACTATGTATACACCAAAGTATATCAAAGCCAACTCTTTTTGCTGGAAGGGATCGGCCGCGTGGGCTATAAAGAAAGCCACACCCATTGCAAAGATGAGCGGTAACAACGAGAGGCGGGTCAACAGACCCAGGATTACAAAGATTGAAGCAAAAAACTCGGCTGCAATAACCAAAATAAGAGAGAGCTTGGCTCCAAGCCCTATAGGGTCCATGAATCCTTGGGAGAAGGCCTCAAAATTCTGGATTTTTTGCCAACCATGTGTCATCATCAGAACTCCGATAAAAACACGGAGCAACAAGATGGCCAGCGAGCTGCCCCTGTCATTGAGGGGATTGCCCAAAAGGAAGAAATTTTTCATATTGTTGTTTTTAAAAGTGGGTTCCTTAAACTAAAACTGGTTTCAGTATCTCTTCCATCTGCCGGAAAGCCTCCAGCATCACCTCAGCTCCGGCTCCTTCCATTCCTGTTGCCATTGATGCGGCATCCATCCTGCCGATAACGATATCCCCGTTGCCTTTTTGGTAAACCGAGATGCGACATGGCATCATTACCGATATTGCACGATCATCATCTGATCCAAGGATCTTGGCCGAAAGAGGCGCCTTGCAAACCTCCATCACAGTTACCGGGAGCACATCATACCCTTTGTTCCCTATTATACCTTTTATGTCATGGACATGGAGCAAACTCCATCCTCCGTTTGCTACCAATTCCCTGATTTTTTCCACTGTTGTGTCAAAATCGAATCTGCTATTATTTTCTATAAACATATCTTTCCAAATTTAACAAATTATTTTATCAATCTCTTCAAAGGTTCCTCTAAAGGAATATTGTCATTCTCTATTGCACCCAATTTTTCCAAGCCTTGAATGGTCAACGAAAAATACATCTGCCGCCTGTCTTCTTCTCCCATCACCCTTTCGATAAGGCCTTTGTCTTCTATTGCCCTGATTAGTTTGGAGGTATTGGAGCAAGTGAGGTTGATTTGTTTGGCAATCTCTCCCGAAGAGAGTCTCTTTTCCTTGAGTGAACATAAAACCATCCCCTCATTCAATGATATTTCGTGGAATTTATGAAACTCTTGTTCATAATCTCCAATGGCCCTGCACAGGTCTCTGAGCGCACATAACCTTTTCATTATTCAACTTTGTTTAAAAGAAATTCGTCAATTACATTCTTAAGGTCCTCTTTGGGAATTGCCCCTTTGACTACCTGGGGATCCTCGCCTATTGGAACAAACAGTAATGTAGGCAGGGACCTGATTCCAAACGCAGCGGCTATTTCACGTTCGACGTCGGTGTTAACTTTGTATATGTAGATCTCACCTTCGTACTCCTTTGCCAATTCCTCCAAAACCGGTGATAACCTACGACAATAGACACACCACTCTGCCCAAAAATCAATTATGGCAGGTTTGTCCCCAAGGTACTTCCAAACTTCGGGGTTGGATTTGAAGTCAGCAACTTTTTTCAAAAACTGGGCTTGGTCAAGTGCAATGGTGTACTCTTTACTCTCTTTTGTCAAGGGTTCGTCCTGCTTTTGGTCAGCTTGTTTTCCTGCACCGCATGCGGTTATTGCAGACACAATCAATAAAACTGGTATTAAATGCTTTATAATTTTCATCTTAGTCAAATTAAAATTTCAACGATGCAAAATTACAAATAATTTCATGCAAAACAAATTTCCCCTGGAAAATATTTTGCATTTCTCATTTTTTTAATTTTCCTTTGCAATAAATTATTACGTAGAATTTTTCCTGGTGAAATCAATTTTAAAATAGCTATAAAATGAAGTATGTTATTATCGGTGGCGTTGCAGGCGGAGCATCAGTTGCCGCAAGACTCCGCAGAAACGACGAAAATGCAGAGATCGTACTACTGGAAAGGGGCGAATATGTCTCTTATGCAAATTGTGGGTTACCCTATTATATTGGCGGGACCATCAATAACCGCGAAAACCTTTTTGTACAGACAGCCGAAGGATTCAGAAGCCGCTTCAACATTGACATCCGTACCAGGAGTGAGGCCGAAAAGATTGACCCTGTCACAAAAACTGTACAAATCTACAACCTGGAAAAGGGAAGCCGTTATTCCGAGCCCTATGACAAGCTTATTCTTTCCCCTGGAGCCGAACCTCTAAAACCTAAAATAGAAGGCATTGACCATCCTAATGTGTTTACATTGCGCAATGTTCCGGATACCGACAAAATAAAAAGGTTCGTAAATGTAAAGAAGGTAGAAAAAGCTGTTGTTGTAGGGGGAGGGTTCATTGGACTGGAAATGGCCGAAAACCTCCACGACCTTGGAATAAAGGTAGAGCTTGTAGAGATGGCCGACCAGGTGATGGCCCACCTCGATTATTCAATGGCAACCATTATACACTCGGAGTTGCGCACCAAAGGGGTCACACTGCATCTTAGTGACGCAGTAGAGAAGTTCGGAGATGCCCCAAACGGAGTATCCGTACATCTCAAAAGCGGCAGCACAATCACCGCAGAGATGGTTGTATTCAGCATCGGGGTACGTCCCGAAACCAAGCTGGCAAGGGAGTCGGGGCTCGAACTGGGCAAGAGTGGAGGAATCAAGACAAATGAATACATGCAAACCTCCAATCCCGATATCTACGCATTAGGGGATGCAGCAGAGGTTACCCATTCAGTGCTGGGAACACCGGCCCTTATTCCTTTGGCCGGACCTGCAAACAAACAGGGACGAATTGTTGCCGATAACATCGTTTTTGGGAATAAATCCAAATACAACGGTAGTATCGGCACTGGTATTGCAAAAGTTTTTGACCTTACTGTTGCATCGACAGGTGTCAGCGGCAAATGGCTCAAAAGAGAAGGTGTGGAATACATTGCCTCATTCACCCACTCTTCTTCCCACGCTGGTTATTATCCAAATGCTTTGCCCCTATCCATAAAAATAGTCTTTTCGCCCAAAGATGGCAGGTTGTTCGGAGCCCAGGTGGTTGGTTTTGACGGAGTGGACAAACGTATTGAAATGTTGGCACAGATTGTAAAAGCCAAGGGAACCATTTATGATCTGATGGAGCTTGAACACGCATATGCCCCACCTTTCTCTTCGGCAAAAGATCCTGTGAACATGGCCGGATTTGTAGCCGATAATATTCTCAAAGAGAGGGTTAAAATTGCACACTGGAGGGAGATTGCCAAACTTGATCCTAACAAGGATTTCCTGTTGGATGTCCGTACCGAAGACGAACACAAACTGGGTTCGATAGAGGGATCTACAAACATTCCCGTGGATTCCCTGCGAAGCAGGCTTGCAGAGATACCCTCTGACAAAAGGATTATAATCTATTGTGCCGTAGGTTTGAGAGGATACATTGCCTACCGTATCCTTACACAAAACGGGTTCTCCAATGTTTACAACTTGTCCGGCGGCTACAAGACTTATTCCATTGCAACCGAAAAGGGCACTGTCGGAGAATTTTTTGCAGGGCAGATCGGTTCGGATGACACACTGGTCGATGTAGATAAAGAGACAGTGCTTTCGGTCGATGCCACAGGACTGCAGTGTCCCGGGCCAATCATGCAACTCAAGAGCAGCTACGATAAGATATCCATAGGAGAAAGAATGGAGATCAGGGCTACCGACCAGGCATTCGGCAAGGATGTGGCTTCTTGGTGCAATATCACAGGTGCCAAGTTGTTGTCAGTAGAAAACCGTCAAGGTATCATAACAGCAAAGATAGAGAAGGGAGAACCATCCTCATCGTGCAAATTCAACGGCACGGGAGGAGTAAAAGGAGACAACAAGACAATAGTTGTCTTTAGCGACGACATGGACAAAGCCCTTGCCTCCTTTGTGATTGCCAACGGAGCTGCCTCAATGGGTAAAAAAGTAACCATGTTCTTCACTTTCTGGGGGCTTAACGTTATCAAAAAACGCCAACCTGTCAAGGTTCAGAAGGATTTGATGGGCAAGATGTTTGGTCTGATGCTTCCTAAAGGTGCTTCGGCCCTTAAATTATCCAAAATGAACATGATGGGAATGGGTTCTGCCATGATGAAAGGAATCATGAAGAGGAAAAACATAGATTCGCTGGAATCCCTGATTGCACAGGCACAAGCCAACGGGGTTGAGTTCATTGCATGTACCATGAGCATGGATGTGATGGGAGTTAAGGAAGAGGAACTTATGGACGGAGTAAACTTCGCCGGAGTGGCAACCTATCTGGAAAGAAGCGAAGAGGCGAACATGTCGCTTTTCATTTAGTCCGTAACAATACATCTAAAAACTCCGGAGTTAACTATCTGCCGGAGTTTTTTGGTATATTTGCCATACAAAAAAAGACCATGAAACACATAGCAAAATTCTTATTGTGGATATTTGGGTGGAAGGCTGTCGAACCGCCTGCACCGGAACCCAAATGCATCATACTTGGTGTCCCTCACACCTCCTCTTGGGATTTCATTATTTCATTCCTATACTACAAATCGGTTGGAGGAAAAGCCAGCGTTATGATAAAAAAGAGCTTTTTTGTGTGGCCTCTCAGCCCAATAGTGAAGGCAATGGGAGGAGTACCGGTGGACAGGGAAAGGGGAGCGACCCTAACCTTGCAAATCATCGATGAATTCAAAAAAAGGGATTACTTCCATTTGGCAATTGCACCCGAGGGTACCCGCAAGCCCACAGAAAGGTGGAAAGCCGGGTTTCATACAATAGCCCGGGCAGCAGATGTACCGGTTTACCTGGGATATTTTGACTGGAAGAAAAAAGAGGTAGGAAGGGGAGAAAAATTCGAGCTGACCGACAACCAGCAGGAGGATCTTAAACGAATAAGGTTATGGTACAAAACCAAAGGGGTCCAAGGCAAGCACCCTCATATGTTCACAACCGGAAAAGACCTGGAATGATTAAAAAAACATTTGGAACGATTCTTGCTGTACATTTACACCACAGTAATTTCTTAACATCAGATGAACATACCCGTTTTTAGCACCTTAAAAGACTTATTTGACTATAGTACAAGCACCTATAAGAATAATAAAGCTTTCTCATACATCTCCGGAAATTCTTACACTTATGGAGAATTTGGAGACCAGACAAACAAACTCACACAAATCTTCTTACAGCATGGTGTCTCTCCTGGCGACAAGATTGCAATTTTAAGCCAAAACATGCCCAACTGGCCGGTAGCCTATTTTGCAACCACAACTAATGGGTTGGTGTTGGTACCGATGTTGCCCGATTTTTCGGAATTTGAAATCAAGAACATCCTCGAACATTCTGGCTCACGGATACTTCTTGTTTCAAAGAGATTACTCCATAAAGTTCCACAAGAGATAATCTCCGGTCTGGACCTGGTAGTAGAGACCGACACATTTGAGATTCTCCATGCCCTCGAGGGGCTACCCCAGGGTAACATCACATCTCCCAAAGAAGAGGACCTGGCAACCATAATCTACACTTCGGGGACAACAGGAAACTCAAAAGGGGTAATGCTTACACACAGGAACTTATGCACCCACCTTTATGCTGCTTTCAAACTGCGTCCAGGTTATGATTGGGATATTTGGCTCTCCCTTTTGCCGCTTTCCCACACACTGGAGAGCAGCTTAAGCATGTTGCTTCCCATGGTGAGCGGAGCATCGGTATATTACATCGAAAAGGCTCCTACCCCAACCATCCTCATAAAGGCACTGAAAGAGGTTAGGCCTACCACTATCCTGAGCGTCCCGATGATAATTGAAAAAATCTACCGTAACACGGTTCTTCCCAAATTCAATTCCGGAAAGCTTGTAAAAGCAATATACTCCACCACTCCTGGCCGCAAATTGCTACATCGGATTGCCGGCAAAAAGCTAATGGAAACCTTTGGTGGCAGGATCCGCTTCTTTGGAATCGGAGGGGCAAGACTAGACGGAACTGTTGAGAGGTTCCTTTACGAAGCAAAATTTCCTTATGCCATCGGGTATGGTCTTACAGAAACGGCACCCCTGCTTGCAGGAGCAATTCCCGACAATGTGAAGTGGCAGAGTACGGGCCCTGCAGTTCACGGAGTAGAGCTGAGAATTGACAACCCTAACCCCGAAACCGGAGAGGGAGAAATTGTTGCCAGAGGACCAAATGTGATGGTGGGATACTACAAAAACCCCGAAGCTACCGAACAAGCTTTTACAAAAGACGGGTGGTTCCGGACTAAAGACCTTGGAATCATTGATAAGGAGGGTAGGTTGTACATCAAAGGGCGTCTGAACAACATGATCCTCGGCCCCAGTGGCGAAAACATCTATCCGGAGGAAATCGAGAGTGTTATAAATGGCCATGATATGGTTTCCGAGTCTATTGTTACCCAAAGCAAAGGGAAGCTGATTGCCAAAGTCCATTTCAATCCCGACAAACTCAAGGCTTTGAAAGAGGCCAAGGAAGAAGCACTAAATGCATACTACCAAAAGCGTGACCAGCTTGTAAAAAGCTACGAGGAGAAGAAAGAGGAGCTGATGCACACCTACGAAGAGAAGAAAGAAGAGTTGATGAACACATACGACGAAAAACGCGAAGAGCTGGATGAAATAATCGACACCTTCAACAAGAAGATAGAGCAACTCAAGAAAGATGTTTCGGAATACGTAAATGCAAGGGTCAACAAATTCTCAAAAATCAACATCGTGGAAGATCATCCCGAGCAATTCGAAAAAACCGCCACCCAAAAGATCAAACGTTACAAATACACCGAGAAGGAATAACCCTCAAGGTTAGACAGTTTTTTTTTAAAAATTGATATCTATCCTTCCGACATATACCCCATGAGCGCCGGTCTGGTTTACAATAACACCATTACCGGCGCTGTTTTTTACAATGGCGGGCTCTTCCAGGAATGTATGTGAGTGCCCGCCAATTATAATGTCTACATTCTTTGTCAGGGAAGCCAACTCCAGGTCTCCAGGTCTCTTTTTACCACTTCCCTGGTAGCCAAGATGGCTCAATACGATTACAAGGTCACAATTATCCTTTGATTTGAGCCTCTTTGCCAACCTGTTCACAATAGGCACCGGATTTTTGTAGGCCAACCCTTCTATTGCACTTTTGGAAACATAACCGTTAAGATCCAGCAAAACCCCGATAATACCTATTTTCTTGCCTCCTTTGTAAATTATGGTGTAGGGTTTCACAACACCTTCCAGCGGAGTCCCTTTGAAGTCATAATTTGCACACAGAGTTTCGTAGTCGGCCTTCTCCAGCCTTTTTGCCAACAACTCTTGCCCGTCGTCAAATTCATGATTTCCCAGACAAACGGCATCGTAGCCCATTGTATTGTACAGCATCACCTCCATCTCTCCTTTGAAGAGTGTATAGTAGGGCGTACCCTGGTTGTAGTCACCTGCATCCAGCAAAAGAATATTAGGGTGGGAATCCCTCATCTCCTTTATGTAGTTTGCCCTTCTCTGGAAACCGCCAAGACCTGCATTACGCCCGCTCGAAAGTGGTTCAATATTGCTGTGGACATCGTTGGTGTGCAAAATTACCAAATCCTGGGAAAACGCAAACTGCGCAATAAGAATCAGCAAACCAGCAATCAAGTATCTCATTTTCCTTTCCATGTTTTACCTTTTTAATCTTCTGTTACAACGCGGTTTGTTATTGAGGAGGTTATCATTTGGCCTTTCGAACTCCTCGACTCTATCACTTCAAGAATTGCATCCCTGAGCAGCACACCGGTGTACTCCACATCGACTGAAGATTTCAAAGCGCTCAGGTTGTCTCCTCCCCCCATAAGGAAATCTATGGTTACTATACGGTATGTGCGGTATGGATCAATCTGTTCTCCCTCCAGCAGCACATCCTTGAGCTGGTTGTTACGGATCTCCAGCTTTAAGTTATGCGAAAAGGCCTCAACCCTGTTCCGGGCAAAAGATTCGAACAGTTCCCTCACGGCAGTACCCGGCAGGTCCAGTATAACAATATAATTTTCGAAAGGGAAAATAGAAAAAACATCATACCGACGGACATCCCCTTTTGGTAAAGATGCCCTGAGGCCTCCAAAATTGGTGAGGGAAAAATCAACATCCCTTTTGCTGATTTTCCTGCCATATTCCAGCATGGCATCGGCAGCAAAGTTAGACAACAGGGATTCGGGCCTGCCCGACCTCATCTCCTGTTGAGACACCCCGATCACCTCCTGCATCAACCGGTCCATCTCAGGTTTGTAAAACCCAATTATCCCCTCGGTAACAGGCTCGTTGTTCCTGTCCCAGGTAGAATCCATCAATACTCTGGAAGCCTTGAAGGTAAAATCAATTTTTTGGGCCACGACAACCGAGGGCAAAAGCACAAGGGTGGCCAGTATGATCAAAAGCAGTCTGGATTTCATAATAAAGGTCTCTTTACAAATAATAGTTCGTTAGTACTTGAGCCATTTGTACAAGTCCTTAAAGTTAGGTTTTTTCCCGTACATCAGGATACCCACCCTGTAAATCTTTGCCGAAACATAGGTCATAAATAAGAAAGTAACGGCCAGCAGGCCGACCGACAAAGCCAGTTCCCAAAATGGCACACCAAAAGGAACCCTGGCCATCATTACCATAGGAGATGTAAAAGGAATCATAGACCCCCAAAATGAGAGGGCACTGTCGGGGTGCTGGAAGGTGTGTATCATTATAAAAAGGCCGAGGATCAGTGGCAAAGTGACTGGGAAAATCAACTGCTGAGTGTCGGCTTCGTTGTCAACTGCGCTGCCAACTGCGGCAAACATTGCTGCGTAGAGCAGGTATCCCAGAAGGAAGTAAAGTATGAACGAAACCACTATTCCGGTTACAGGTACTGACGAAAGTGCGCTGAATATTTCGCCGGCCACACCCGAATCGGTTTGTGCAGCATTGACCACACCAGCCAGCTCTGTGCCTTGTGCACCTGCAACATTGGCAATCTCCGGAGTTGTCCCGGCAATTTTGTCAAAACCGATGATGGCCTGCACACCTGCGGTGATAGCGACAGTCAGCAAAATCCATATCAGGAACTGTAACATGGCAACCGAACCTACACCAAGGATTTTACCCAGCATCAACTGGAATGGCCTCACCGAAGAGACAATAACCTCCACAATACGGGTCGTTTTCTCTTCTATCACACCCCTCATAACCATAGAGCCAAACATGAATATGAACATGTAAATCATAAAGCTGGCTATATAGGCAATGCCCATGTAAATCTCAACCATTGCCACCTTCTCGTCCCCGCTTTCGGTTACTGTGAATGTTTTGACACTTACCTTGGTATTTATCTCCTTGATAATCTGCTCCAGGTTCTCTATATTGTACCTTTCCAGCTTGTGCTTTTCCAAAGCATTTTTCACATTCCTCTCGATCTCCGACTTTGCATCCAGGTTGAGCTGCTTAGAGGAAAGGGCAGAGACTGCGACATTAAGGGAAGAGTCGGGTTCGGAAATCTCTACCAACGCATAAAGGTTATCCGGGAAACTTTTTTTAATTCCCGCAACATCAGCTTGCTGGTCAAATGTATAGATAAATTCCTCGGTATCATTGAAAAACGGTTCACACAAACCGGAGTGGTCCACAACCAGTATCTGTTGGCCGGTTTTACCCGAAGAGAGGGTCATGATCAAAGATGGAAGTATTATCAATGCCGCAAACAGAATTGGTGTAAGGATGGTCATTATTATGAATGACTTTTTTCTGACCCGGATCAAAAATTCTCGGGAAATAATCAAAAATAGTTTGTTGTTTTTCATAACTCCTCCTTAACTAACCAGTTTAATAAATATATCGTTCATTCTGGGAACCAGCTCCCTGTAGGAGACTATATCGGTTAACGGTGCCAGGTCCCTGAGTACTTGTGATGATGATTTGCCGCTCTGTAGCTCCAGGACAGCCCTGTAGCCCCCCTTCGCATCATCCTGTACTGCCGAGACAAAGCTTCCTGTACTCATGAAATCAAATTTTCCCCCGGCCCTGTAGATAACCTCCACCTCGTTTTTCCCGTGGTTGCGGCGGATATCGTCCAACCCTCCGGAAATTATCAGTTTTGATTTGTTTATCAGGGCTATGTTGTCACACAACTCCTCCACTGATTCCATATTGTGGGTCGAAAGGATGATTGATGCGCCGGCTGCCTTCATCTCCAGTATCTCATTCCTTACAATCTGCACGTTCACTGGATCAAACCCGCTGAAGGGTTCGTCCAGGATGAGCAGTGAGGGTTTGTGCAGCACAGTAGTTATGAACTGTACTTTTTGGGCCATCCCTTTGGAAAGCTCTTCGATCTTTTTGTCCCACCACGCTTGTATTCCAAATTTGACAAACCAGTGCTTAAGCTCCTTTTTGGCATCTGCCTGGCTGAGTCCTTTGAGCCTGGCCAGATACATCGCCTGGTCACCTACCTTCATTTTCTTGTACAGCCCCCTCTCCTCGGGAAGATAGCCAATATAGGCTATATCTTCCTGTTTGATAGGAGCACCATTGAAAAACACCTCACCCGAATCGGGCATGGTTATCTGGTTCATGATCCTGATAAGGGTCGTTTTTCCTGCACCGTTGGGGCCAAGCAAACCAAAGACCGACCCCCGGGGTACCGAGATTGATACATTGTCGAGGGCAGTAAAATCGTTGAATTTCTTTACTACACTCTTACAGGTGATAACATCCATAATAGTTGTGATTTTTTAAGCAATCACAAATATACAACTATTCAAACATCTAGTAGAAATAATAACGTAAAATTTTCATTGCCTCTGAGTTGATAACCTGGTTCATCAAAAGCACCGAAAGGGACAATCCTTTGCCTCCGGCCCCATCCCTCAGCCTGAGAATACTCCTTGCCAAATAAGAACCTATGTAAGGATTGCTGCTCATCTCCTCGTAAGTAAGATTGTCCAGGTCCCTCTTTTTAACCAATGTTGTATCAATTAAAACATACGGTATAATGGCACTTAACCTGGATGAATCCATTCCCTTGATCTCCAAAAGCTGGGATATCATCACAATACCACCCCTTTTTTCCCGTAACCTCACGATAGCCGAGGCAAAATAGGGGCCGATACCGGGAACAGCCGTGAGAGATGCAGAGTCTGCGCTGTTTAACTCAGCTATTACGCTTTTGTTGAGATCTCTCCTCTTTTCAAAGAGAATAGAGTCCTGCACCTTTTCGTAGAAACCGGCAGGTAAAGAGTATATTTTTTTAAAATCCTCCCTTTTGAAGAACCTGCCACCTTTTGTCCTGTAGTTTATCACGACCATGGCCTGGCGGGTAGTAAGCCCCATCAACTGTAGTTGTTCCAGTGTAACCGTATTGGGATCAAAAGCAAACAGCATGGCTTCCTTCACCACAGGCTCCGGATCAAAAACCTCCTTTTCTGTAATTGATTTTATTGTGGGGGGCGGACCACCTCCGTACCCGTTAGTTACAGGTTCAGAAACCCCTCTGCCGTTTGAATCTGTGACACTAACCTGTTGCAGCTCTTTTGCTCCTCCATCATATGTTATCGTACTCTTTCCCATTTGGGAAGAGGTCAAGAAAACTACAATCTGGATAGATATCACAGCAAATAACAATGTCAACGCGGCCAAGGATTCCCTGACCGAAATTTTCCCATCCCTTCTCATCTCTCTCCTCCATTTAGTATTTATTTATCAAGTTTTTCCGGCTTTAACCGGGAAGCTCCCTTGACCACCAGCACTATCTCACCTTTTGGTTCGTGCTTTTCGTAATGGATGGCCAGGCTGGCAAGAGTTCCCCTGTTGTTCTCCTCGTGCAGTTTGGTAATCTCCCTGGAAACCGATGCCTCTCTCTCTTCTCCAAACAGGAGTGCCATTTGCTTCAATGTTTTCACGAGCCTGTAAGGTGATTCGTAAAAGATGATTGTCCTCTCCTCTGTACTAAGTTCTGTAAGCCTTTTTTGCCTGCCCTTTTTGATTGGCAGGAATCCTTCAAAACAGAACCGGTCCATCGGAAATCCCGAATTAACAAGGGCAGGGACAAATGCAGTTGCTCCCGGCAGGGTTTCTACCTCAATGCCCTTTTCCAGACACTCCCTTACAAGCAAGAAACCGGGGTCTGAAATCCCTGGAGTACCGGCATCGCTGATCAGTGCGATATCCATTCCCATCAGAATCTTCTCTGCAATCCTTTCTACAGCCCTGTGCTCATTGTATTTGTGATGGGACTCCATATGGACTCCAATATTATAGTGTTTCAATAAAAAAGCACTGGTCCTGGTGTCTTCGGCCAAAATCAGCCGGACTTCGTTCAAAATCCGGATTCCCCTAACCGTCATATCTTCCAGATTACCGATAGGTGTTGGTACTATATAAAGCTTACCCATTGGCATACCTCCTCCTCACCGCCATATAGAAACGGTATACGGCATTTGAGTCCTCGTCCCAATGCGGGAATGCATTGCGGGTATAGTCCAGCACCTCGGCAAAAGTTCCCATTTCGTTTACCCTCTGGATACTGAGACGGTACTGGTCTTGGTCCCCGTTGAACAACTCGCGGATAAAGCAAAGCTTATCATTTAGGGTTATAGCCATATGGATATCCTCGACAGCGGAGCCGGGAATATCGGAAAGCCATTCAGGCTCTCCTGATTTAGATACTTTTATATCCATAAGCGACCGCTTATCCAAAAGGAAATCAAGTTCTGCCTCATCCTGGGTGGTTTGTAAACCCTCTGTTGAAGAGTCAGAAAAAGGTATTTCCAAAGAGGTCGGGGCTGCTTCCTTTGTAAAGTTTGGCTGTTGTTGCTCTTTGTATTCCGGGGATGATTGCACTTCGCTTTCCTGTGTAACAGTTCCTACAGGCTGGTCAAAGGGTGAATCGGGCGGTTGGACCCCATAGTACGGATTCTCTGCAGACAATACCGGTTTGACAGCAGATGTGAATGCTTCGGGCAAGGTCGACCTGGAGATATTGAGCCTTAAATCGGCGATTTCCCGCTTCAGTTGTGTGATGGTGTAGCCCAATCTCTTCACTTCATTACCGGAAGATTCAAAATTTGAGTCAGCCTCCTCCCTTGGGAGGTACTGCTTCATGTGGTTTCTCTCTTGTTCAATCCTCAATGTGTTCAGTTTGATGGAAAGCAGTGAGGCACTTGTAAGGATCTCCTCCCATTTAATATGCGAAACCATCTCATTTTCTGACAAATCCCCCAAATCCTTTAAAAGAGTTTCCAGAATAATTTTAATTTCCGAAATTTTATTGTCGTTTAGCATTGCTTCTTTTTATCTTTGCATACCACACAAAAGTAATCAAAATGTTTCTTGAAAGTGCAAAAAAAGCGGGCTGGATTGAGGTCATATGTGGCTCCATGTTTTCGGGCAAAACCGAGGAGTTGATACGTCGGCTAAAAAGGGCCAAGTTTGCGAACCAAAGGGTAGAGATATTCAAACCAATGATGGATGTGAGATATTCGCAACAAGAGGTAGTCTCCCATGACTCCAATGCAATACGCTCAACCCCTGTGGAATCCTCTTCGGGAATACTACTGTATGCTACCGATACCGAGGTGGTTGGCATTGACGAAGCCCAGTTTTTTGACAGGGGCATTGTGGATGTTTGCCAAATGTTGGCCTCATCGGGTGTGAGGGTTATTGTTGCCGGGCTGGACATGGATTACCTTGGCAAACCATTCGGGCCAATGCCCGACCTTATGGCGGTGGCTGAGTACGTAACCAAAGTGCACGCCATTTGTGTCAGGTGCGGCAACCTCGCACACCACTCACACAGATTGACAAAAAGCGACAAACTGGTTGTGCTCGGAGAAAAAGAGAGCTACGAACCAATTTGCCGCCATTGCTTCAATGCACTAAGGCAGGATAACGAGACTACTTTTGCTCCTTAACCTCTTCTTTGCGTGTGAGTACTGCTTTTCCCTTGTGCCTGGTAAGAGCATCAGCGTTTTGACCCATGTAATAAAAAACAAGGGACTTGTCGGCATTAAGCTCTAATGTACCATTGATTTCCATCACAGAATGGCAGTCCAGTTTTCCGCTGAAAGTAACAAGTGAGTCGCTTACTGTTGCCACTCCGCCAATGTTGAGGATGATTGTGTCCGTAACGGCAATCTTGGCTGTAAAAGTGGAATCTGCAAGGTATTCGAACTCGATCGGAGCATTGATACTCTGGATTACAGTGTTTCCCAGAGTGTCGTTAACTGTGATTTCGATACTGTCAATACCGCTCCAGTTACCAGTCATCTGTTCCTGAAGCGAGACCTCTTTTGGGTTACAGGATGCTATTGCCGAAACTACGGCAACTGCAGCAATAAATGTTCTTAGTTTCATTTTGTTATTGTGATTAAATTGGGGTTGATTTTTCGGGCGCAAATGTAGAAAGTTTTTCAATATAAAAATTTTTTTTGAAACAATTTATAACTTTGCCTCATAAACTAACCTCATATGAAAAACGTCCAGCTGAGAATTAGCCGTAAAAAGCTACTTCACAACTTTCTCCACTTTAAATCAAAGCTCTCACCATCAACTAAATTACTTATTCTTGTAAAGGCCAACGGTTATGGACTCGGCGATCTCGAAGTTGCATCCCTGGCCAAGGATTTTGGTGCTGATTACCTCGCCGTAGCATTCCCCTGCGAAGGTATAAAACTAACAAAAGCGGGATGCGGCTTACCAATCATAATCCTGACTCCCGGAATTGACAATTTCGAACAAATTCTTGACTATGGTCTGGAACCCTCGATAGTAAACCTCTCCTCCCTTAAATCAGTAACAAACACGGCAGCGTCAATGGCAAAAAGCGGATACCCCATCCATTTGAAACTTGACACCGGAATGCAAAGGGTGGGTTTCGACCAAATCGATATTGAGGAATTAACCGGTTTTCTTGATGACAATCCGTACGTCAGGGTAAAATCCATATTTTCACACCTTGCTGCTGCAGATGAACCTCGGCATGACTCGTTTACCCTTGAGCAGATAAAATGCTTTTGCGATATGGCCGAAAAAATATCTGACTCCTTAGGCTATTCTCCCATGAAACACATTCTTAATTCGGCAGGGATAGAGCGCTTTGCAGAGGCACAAATGGATATGGTGAGGCTGGGTATTGGCCTTTACGGTACAAGTTGCATTGACACCGGCAATCTCTTGCCACCGGCATCTATGGTGGCTCCGGTTATCCATGTAAAAGATGTGACAGGAGGGACCATAGGGTACGGAAGGCATGGAAAGGTTGAGGGTGACGTCACCCGTATTGCCACCGTTGCAGCTGGTTACGCGGACGGGGTTGACCGAAGGCTCAGCAGAGGCAGTTTCAGGTTCATGCTAAACGGGACCCTGGTTCCCACCATAGGTAACGTGAGCATGGATACCTTTATGGTGGATGTGTCGGGACTCGATGTGAAACCGGGTGATGAGGTTACAATATTCGGGGACAATCCAAATCCTGTGGATATGGCAAAGTTTCTGCAGACAATATCTTATGAGGTGCTTACATCTGTCTCTTCCAGAGTTGAGAGGGTTATCGTTGACTGAAACCAAATTAGTGCAATATTCTGAAAACCAATTCAAAAAGAAGCTCTCCATCCTGAGCCTCCCCTCTGCCCATACCCTTTCCCAAAGAATCATATTTCTTGATAAGTGATATTGCCTCCATACATTTTATGAGAGGGTAATTCCTGAAAGCCATGTTGTATTCCGGGATAAAAAATGGTCTGATACCCATTGCATCTGCAATTTCGGACTGGGATGCCTTGGGATTCTTCATCATGATTGCATGGTACCTCAGGAGTCGGGAAAAGTGAGAGAAAAGTGCGGCTAGTATCACAACAAGAGGGAACTGTTTGGGTGAGGCTCCAAAATGCCTTACAATTTTAATAGCCTTTGCGCTATCCTTGAAGGAGAGAGCCTTTGTGAGCTCAAAAGCATTGTAATCCCTGCTTATGCCTGTATTTTGCTGGACATCCCCCGCATTGATTGTTTTTTTACCCGCCTCCAGCGTGACTGTTAGTTTGTCCAGTTCGAGGGCAAGTTTCCTCAACTCAGTACCACAATACTCCGAAAGGATCATAGCTGCATCGGGAACTATTGAAAACCCCTTGGTTCGGAGGTACTTCTCAATCCAGGTGTAAACCATTTCGGGGTAGAGGCTATATGACTCGAACACCTCGCCGTTTTTGACAGCTTGTTTGTACAGTTTGCCCCTTTTATCCAAAGATTTGCCATTGAACGCCAAGACCAAAAGTGTAGATGAAAGAGGCGAGGCAAAATAGTGTTCAAGATCCTCTTGTTTGTCCAGCTTTTGGGCCTCCTTCACTATCACCACCTGCCGGGCGGCCATCATTGGATACCTGCGGGATGCCTCAACCACTGCAGCAGCAGAGATATCCGAACCATAAACGATTGTCTGATTGAATCCTTTCTCCTCCGGTGTGAGGGCCCTCTCTTCGATCTCTTTTATGAAAAGATCCGAATAAAAAGGCTCCTCACCCATTAAAACATAAAAAGGAGCATACTCCCCTTTCTTTAATTTTGAAAGAAGCTTTTCGAACGAAACTATGCTGTTTTCAATCTCTTTTTTACCCATGTTGCAGGACGCTAAATTATGCAAAAAGGGGATAAGGAGCAAATTTTGTATCTTTGCAGTTTAATGATCGAAAATGGCAAAAGAGCTCATATGGGATCCTGTAAGAAAAAAAAGGATTGTTCTTACACCCGAAGAGGGAGTAAGGCAATGGCTTATCAAAGAACTTGTTGAGATACACGGATATCCCATTCACATGCTGAGTTGTGAATACAACATAACCATCAACACTGTGAATTACAGGGGGGACCTGGTAGTCTTTGGCAATGGCCTCAACCCATTGCTAATTGCTGAGTGCAAGGCCCCTTCTGTAAAAATCAGCATGAGCACATTCGAACAGGTCTTGCGTTACAACCTGGCACTAAAAGCAAATTACCTTATGGTTACCAATGGCAGCGATACATATCTGGCTCAGATAACTTCTCCCGAGGGAGATTTTTCCTTTATCCCAAACATACCCAAATACAATGAACTTTCTAAGTAAAAAGATCTTCAGAATAATTTCGGAACAGGCCTCCCTGAATGGGGTCCGGGCATATGTAATTGGCGGCTACGTGAGGGATTCACTTATCGGGCGCAAAAGCAAAGATATAGACATTGTAGTGGAGGGGAGCGGAATAGAGCTGGCCAGGGCTGTGGCCTCGGCAACCGGCACAAATGTAAATGTGTTCAAGAATTTCGGGACTGCCATGATGCGCTGGAAAGACCTTGAAATTGAATTTGTTGGCGCCCGTAAAGAGTCTTACAGGAGCGATTCCCGCAAACCAATAGTAGAAGACGGAAGCCTAAGGGATGATCAGCTGAGGAGGGACTTTACAATCAACGCCCTTGCATTCAGCCTGCAACCCCACGATTTCGGGGAGTTATCCGATCCTTTTGACGGAGTGGGCGATCTCAACTCAAAACTGATAAGGACTCCTTTGGAACCCGACACCACCTACAGTGACGACCCCCTCAGGATGTTGCGGGCAATCCGTTTTGCCTCCCAACTCTCCTTTACCATACACCCGGATTCACTGGATGCTATAAGCCGTAACAAAGATCGTCTCTCCATACTTTCACACGAAAGGATTACCGAAGAGCTCAATAAAATACTCCTCTCCCCAAAACCATCAGTGGGTTTTTACCTTTTGGATTCGACAGGACTGCTGGAGATGATCATCCCCCAGCTATCCAAGCTCAAAGGGGTGGAACAGATAGAGGGGAAGGGGCACAAGGACAACTTCTCACATACCCTGGAGGTTCTTGATAACCTGGCAGAGTCCAGCGACAACCTTTGGCTACGCTGGGCTGCCTTGCTGCACGATATTGCAAAACCTGCAACCAAAAAATTTGAACCCGGTATTGGCTGGACATTCCACGGGCACGATTTTTTGGGTGGCAAGATGGTCGCAGGTATTTTCAAACAGCTCAAAATGCCTCTCAACGAAAAAATGAAGTTTGTCCAAAAAATGGTCCAATTACACCTGAGACCCATTGCGCTTGTGCAGGAGGAGGTAACCGACTCGGCGGTAAGGAGGCTGTTGTTCGATGCAGGAGACGACATCGAAGAGCTAATGCAGCTCTGTGAGGCCGACATCACCTCAAAAAACAACAACACCGTGAGAAAGCACAAAAACAACTTTGCCATGGTGCGTCAAAAACTGATTGAGGTAGAGGAAAAAGATGCTGTCAGAAACTTCCGGAACCCGGTGACAGGCGAACTGATTATGGAAAAGTACGGCATTCCTCCCGGCAGGGAAATAGGAATCATCAAAGAATTTATCAAAAATGCCATCCTGGACGGAGTTATTGGGAACAATATTGAGGAGGCCGAAATGCTAATGCAGCAAAAAGCTGCCGAACTTGGCCTGGAATCCAAGGATGGCAGCTTGTAGTACAGGTTGATATTACTAGTAGGTAGTATTCTGAGGATCAAAGTTTGCCCATTTCAAGGTCCAGTTGTCGCTTGCCGCATCACTACGGAAGGCCCCTGCAAAATTTACCTTGTCAAAGAAACTCTCAGCAAGCTTGGGATGAGTGAAAAGGTTAGCCTGATTGAGCAAAGGGCTGGAGGCCAGAGGTGCCCAGCCTCCTGTTGCGGATGCGTTTGTGACACTTTTTAACAAAAGGGAGGCAGCATCGGCAAACAGATGATTGTTATTTGCCATCTCCTTGAAGAAAGAGGCGGAAAAAGATTCCGGTGCATTTTTGTCAAATGTAGAAGCATTCACAGAGAGAGAATCCTTGTATGAGCCATCTTTATCGGACCCGGTGATGGACATTGATGCAAACCACACATTTTTCACATTGACCAATCCATCGGAAGCCGCTTTTTGAGTTTGCGATCCTTTGTCGTTATTGATCATCAATCCTACAGGATAACCTACAGCAACACTGTTGAACAGCGAGAGGTTTGAACCTCTCCTTATTTGAACGGCAGATTGGTGTTGTCCCAGTTTGGAGCCGTTATCAGGGTTGTACTCCCCTCCGTTTATATAAACAGAGGTATTCGTGAAGGTGGGATCCTGGGCAGCTGCACCAATCATTGTTATGTTTGAAAACACCGGAGCAGTGACAGGTTGCTGGCTGGGGGCATCCGAACTGTTATCGGATTCAAAACCATTGGACCTGGATATATCTGCAATCCTGGGATGGTTTACCAGCAATCCGAACTGGATGTTCCCTCGAAAACCAGCATCGGTATCAAAACCATCATCCCAAGTATTGTATGCAATCAGGTATTTTCCATTGACAGTACCTCCGAACCATTCAAAAGCATCGTCGTTTGAATAGGAGACTTGCACATATTCTATTTTAGTTCCACGACCCACCGAACCCATTGTAAGGCCATTTATCTCCTGGTCGGTACGGAAAGGATAACCGCAAAACTCAATCCTTACATAAGAGAGTTCTCCCGAACTATCGTTATCATCGCTCCCTCCATGTTTGGAACGTGGCCCCCCTTCTATTATCATCTCCCCTTTGTTGTTGGCAGCCTTCCCGCAAATCACTATTCCTCCCCAGTCACCAGGTTTCCTAGAACCAGCAGGTTGATTGGAAGTAAAGACAATAGGGCTCTCTACCGTACCCTTGGCAAAAATCTTTCCTCCCCGTTCGACTATCAGGGCTGCCTTAGTGCTTTTATCTCCCATTATAACTGTGCCTGCTTCTATATTCAGAATCGCCCCTTCGGTTACATAAACCCAACCTTTGAGCAGGTATTTTCCTTTTTTGATTGTGTGTGTACCCTTGATTTCGAACTCCTGAGAGCCGTTCCCGATTACATTTCCGTCAAAGACAATCTGTTCCCCCTCTTCTTTTGATGGATCGACCTTAACTTCCTCTTTTTCACAAGAAGTGAAAAGTGTTGCAAAAGAAAGTGCTGCAATAGCAAGTGAAAATTTTACAATTTTTTTCATTATAATAATAGTTTAAAATGTTCTTTTTTATAGTGTTAATTGCAGGGATAGTGCAAAATAGCTTCCCGGAGAGAATTTTTTGGAGGTCTGCACCCTGTCGTGTACCACTCCGTTACCATCCATGAACTTGGGATATTGGCGGAACACAATTTTTTGGTTGAGGATATCGGTAGCCTTGAATTTGACCATAGCCCTCTCTCCGATTTTCTTACTGATTGTAACATCCAGCAAATCCTTCGGCAGTTCGTATGTGTCGGGCACATCGTTGTTGATACTGGCTCCCGATCCTGTGTCTGCCCTTCCTATCCCTACAATCCTTTTTCCGATCCTGTTGTACAGTATCCCGGCACTGATACCTCTCTCTTTGTTGTCATAATAGAGAGAGCCGTTGATTATATATGGCGACTGGCCCTGCATGGCTCTGTCCCTTTCGAGTGACCTATCCTTGTCAAAGGCTACCATACTCCATATGTAAGCCGCATTCAATCCAAAGGAAAAATCATCCATACCCAAGAAATCCAGTTCTTTCCTGATATCGGCCTCTACCCCGAAGTTATTGGCCTCTTTGGCATTTTCAAATGTATAGGTATAAGAGCCACCGGCATCAAGGTAGGTCCACTCTATCGGATTCCTGAAATGTTTGTAAAACAAAGCAAAAGTTGCATACTCACCCGAAGAGGGATAATGTTCGAACCTAATATCCACATTGTCAATTGTAGCGTGTTTGAGGTCGGGATTACCTTTTACATCCGAAAAAAGGTTAAAGTCATAATAGACCGACGGGGAGAGCTCCCGGAATTCCTGCCTGTTTACAGACCGCCCGTAGGCAACCCTCACAAGATTTTGTTTATCAATATTGTACGCAGCGTTAACAGATGGGTATAACTGGACAATGTCATAGGTATTGTCGTATGTACTGAACTCATATATCTTATCATAGTTGGTAAGTATCATCCGGCCAGCCTCCAACCTCAGCCCGGTGTTTATCCTGAATTTGCCCGAAACATAGTTGAGCATGGCAAATGCAGCACCGTTTGCAAGCGTTCCTTTGTAACTGTTGCGATTATCGGTATCTTCGTAAATATATAGTTTGTCTGCTCCGAAATTTCCGGGTTGCAGTATCTCCTTCACCGGATCCCTGTAGACAAAGTCTGATGGCATGGAATACCTGTTATACCTGTAGAAAAATTGGCGGTTATTGTAATCCCGTCCCCTGTATTCACCTAAAAGGCCTATCTTAACCTCTGTCTCACTCTTTAGGGAGGAAAACTTGTGGGTATAATTGACCGAAGGGGAGAGGATGTTCTCACTGAGGTATACAAAATCCCTGGATATTTCATTTTGGTCTATGGCCATCTTTCCAAAATGTTCATCCCCGAAAATCCTGTTCTCTTCCCGGTTTATGATCCTCCTGTCGGGTTGGTCCATATTTGCCCATGAATAGGAGATGCTCCATGCTGTTGTACCATTCCTGTGGTCATGGCTTCCCGAAAGCTGTGATGTGTAGGTAAGCCTGCTGGTATAGAGGTATTCGTATTTTTCCTGATTGTAAAGTGCGCTTACATTTTGCCAGCCATCCCTGGTGGTATACCTGTTTTTTCCAAGTATATTGAAAATGTTGCGGAACTCGATTTTATTATGGTTGTCCATCCAGGCAACATTGAGCATTGCCCCTCCCCTTGAATCCGAATTGTACTGGTTGTCGGAGTAGTCGTATATGGATTCCGGTTTATCCTCTACCCAATTGTATGCTCCAAAGCGGGAGTTGTGCATATCCCTGTAAACCTGAATGCTTTTTGTGTAATTCAAGGCTCCGGTAAGGCCCAGATCATTACCCCTTTTGGTTTTATGTGCCCTGTTTAGCATCACAGAAAGCCTCAGGTCGGGAAGCGGGCTTTTTTGCTTCACCCCCCACTCTTCCCTGAACCCGTTTGCAGTTACCAGTGAAACCAGCTCTTTGTCATTGTTGTCCATTCGTTTTGGCACCACGGAAGAGAGGGACCTCTCCCCACTGTCAAACCCCAGGAAATCTGTAGGCGACCCTTTACTTATCATGTATTTTTCAAAATGGGAAGAGGTGCTCACTCCTGTACCCAACGAAACCTGCAACTCATTTTTCTCAGGCATGCTGCCTGTTGTAATCTTTACAAAACCGCCGGCAAAGTCGGCAGGGATTTCGGCTGATTGGGATTTTACAACCATAATACTCTCAAGTTGGTTAGAAGGAAGCAGGTCAAAAGAGAAGCTCCTGCTGTCGGCTTCGGTCCCCGGGACTGCTGTATTATTGATCCACACATTGTTGTAGCGGCTTGGCAAGCCCCTTACCACTATCAGACGCTCTTCCAAAAGGGAAACTCCGGGAATCCTTTTAACAACTTCTGCTGCATTCCTGTCCTGTGAACGGGATATTTGGATCCCCGACATCCCGCTCATAACTACCTGTGATGTACGTACGGATTGCACCATTGCAATCTCGGAGTTCATCCTTTTCACCGAAGTCACTACTATTTCGTCCAAAAGGTTTGTGGCCTCCTCCAGCAATGCATTGAATTGGTTTACCCCGCTTTTAACCTCCAGCTCATTTACAACTATTGTTTGGTAACCAATATAGGAGACCTGGACTGTATGTTTACCGGCAGGAATGCCATCAATGGAATAATTTCCGTCCAAATCCGTGCTTGCTCCAATTTTAAGGGTCGGGAAAAAGAGGGTAACTCCCGGCAAGGTCTCACCACTCTTTTTATCAATCACAAAACCCTCCAGGGAAGCACCTCCCCCCTGTCCGTTTGCCCAAAACGGAATCATAACCAAATAAATTGCAGTCAATGTAAAAATCAATCTTCTTTTCACCTTCGTTTTTTTTATATTTACGACAGCAAAAGTATCCTGCCTTTGTTAAGGGAGTGATAAGAAATTATTAAGATATTTTTAAGAAAACCTGCCCCTTACTTTTAATTCTATACAAAATGGTAGATTTGCACCATAAATTTCCAATCAAGGGCAAAATGACTTCAAAGAAGATTCTTGTAGTGGACGATGAGGAGGACCTTTGTGAAATCCTAAGCTTCAACCTGCGCAAAGCCGGTTTCGAGACAGATGTCGCATACTCGGCTGAGGAGGCGTACCTGAAACTCAAAAACAACTATGACCTGCTGCTTTTGGATGTCATGATGGGAGCAATATCGGGTTTCAAACTTGCCGAACTCGTCAGGGAAGACTACTCCACTGAGATTCCCATAATCTTTATTACCGCAAAAGACAGGGAGAACGACAAACTTCAGGGGTTCGGGCTTGGTGCCGATGATTACATTTCAAAACCATTTTCGGTAAAGGAGGTTATTGCCAGGGTAAACGCAGTCCTTTCAAGGACTTCGGGAAGCACAAACAGTAAAAAAGAGAACAAGGTGCAAGGGAACACCCTTTTGTTCAACGCCATCAGGATTGATGCCACATCCAAAAAGGTAACGTTGGGGGGAAAAGAGATCAAATTGACAAGAAAGGAGTTTGAGATTCTTTTCATGTTAGCTCAGGAGCAAGGCAAGATTTTCTCCCGCCCCGATATACTTGACAAAATCTGGAACGACGAGGCTTATGTAATGGAGCGTACTGTGGATGTTCATATTGCCCGTCTGAGAAAGAAAATTGAACCTTTCGGGCATTATATTGTAAACCGGTCAGGTTATGGCTATTGCTTTGATCCCAACAATGAAGATTAAATACAGATACAAGGTTGTACTAAGTTTCATGGTTGTACTGGCAGCCACCACACTTCTCTTCACCCTGCTCATGATCAACAAGGAGGGACGTCTGAAGATAGAGCGGCTGGTATTTGCAATGCAGCCCTATGCCGATATCCTCTACAATAACCTGAGCCATCCGGTTGATTCCTCCTCGGCCCGTATGGCAATTGAATCCCTGGATGGTATCCTGCCGGCAGGTATAAGAGTTACCATTCTCGACAAAGAGGGTTGGGTTTTCTACGACAACTTCTCTGCAAAAGATTCCATTACGGACAATCACCTTCACCGTCCCGAGATCATGATGGCTTTATCTTCGGGCTCGGGTCACGCCTTGCGTTACTCATCTACACTGAATGCCAAATACCTCTATTACGCCAAGGAGTTCCCGGACCTCTACATACGGACAGCGATGGATTACAAAAAAAACATCTATCCGGCAGTCAAAGGCGAAAAAAGCTGGCAGGCATATCTGCTGCTTATTTTTGCAGTATCCGTGCTGGTTTTGGCATACATCTCCCGTAAACTCAGCAAGCCTTATTATGCACTAAAGGAGTTTGTGGAAAGGGTTCGGCACAACGAGGATGATTACGATTCCGTCAGGTTTCCCAAAGATGAACTTGGAGAGGTGGGAGAGCAGATCATGCAAGCCTTCCGTGAAATGGACAACTCAAAAAGATACAAACAACAACTTACCCATAACGTGGCCCACGAACTCAAAACCCCGGTGACCGGCATCAGGGGTTACCTGGAGACACTATTGCAGGAAGAGGAGATGGACAAGGAGCAATCCAGGTTTTTCCTCGAGAGGGCCTATTCACAAACCCTAAGGCTGACATCAATCATAAACGACATCTCTGTACTGAATAAGATCGAGGAGGGGTATGATAAATTTGAATTCGAAAAGATCAATCTGCTCAAATGCCTTAAAGAGATCGAGGGAGATTTGGCCTTCAAACTAGAAGAGAAAAAGATACGGTTTTATGCAGAGGTCCGTGGTTCACTGGAGGTCGAAGGTAATTACATGCTCATCTACTCGTTATTCAAAAATTTGATTGACAATTCAATAGACCATGCAGGCGAAGGCCTTGAAATCCACATCAAAGAGCGCGGGGTATCGGATTCAGAGGTATATCTGTCATATTACGATACCGGGAAAGGAGTCCCCGAAGATCACATCCACAGGATTTTCGAAAGGTTTTACAGGGTAGAAAAGGGACGTAGCCGCAAAAGTGGCGGCAGCGGTCTCGGGCTTTCGATTGTCAAGAATTCAGTATTGCTGCACAAAGGAAAAATAACAGCATCCAACCGTTCCGGAGGTGGATTGCAGTTTGACTTTACCCTCTCCCTGCAGATGGGCAAAAGTTAATGTACCGAAATCCCTATCAGGTGCATGAACTCCTCCCTGGTACGGATATCCTTGAGAAAAGCACCCGTAAAAGCACTTGTTGTTGTTACCGAGTTTTGCTTTTGCACACCCCTTATCTGCATACACATATGCGATGCCTCAATCACAACTGCCACACCCAGCGGGTTCAATGTGTTTTGGATACAATCCCTGATTTGTACTGTAAGCCTCTCCTGTACCTGCAACCTGCGGGAAAAGGCCTCAACCACCCGTGCAATCTTGCTCAGCCCGGTGATATGTCCATTGGGTATGTAAGCAACATGAGCCTTCCCGTAAAATGGAAGCATATGGTGTTCACACATCGAATAAAGGTCAATATCCTTAACAAGTACCATCTGTTTGTATTCTTCCTTGAATTTTGCAGAATTGAGGATTGTTGCGCCATCCATACCATAACCTTGGTTGAGGAACTGGATAGACCTGGCCACCCTCACAGGGGTCAGTTGCAACCCCTCCCTGTCGGGATCTTCTCCAATAAGCTTGAGGATCTCTTTATAGTGAAATGCAAGCTGCTGTGTTGTATCTTCGTCGTACTGTTCAATTTTTGTATATGCCATAATAAATATCTATTTTCGTGAGCCATTCAACTGACCTGCAATATTACAAAAAAATGAATAGATAGAATGAGAATACTTATAACTGCAGCCGAAGAGGAAGAGCTTATCACTGCAAAACAAGCCTTTAACTTACTTGCCAGAGAGCAACAACAAAAGTTGGATGTTACCTGGATGCTCACCGGAATCGGAACTACCTCCACAAGTTACCGGCTAACAAAAATGATTGTCGGTAACGAACCATTTGATTTGGCTGTGAATATTGGTATAGCAGGCACTTTCACGCCTCAGTTCCTTATAGGGTCGGTTGCCAGGATAGAGAAAGAATACTTTGGCGACCTCGGCTTCGAAACCTTCACGGGATTCCAGACTCTCTTTGATTACAAAATCCTGGATGCCGACACCCATCCATTCCGCAATGGAGCTCTAAACGCCCCCGCCCTGACCGCAGGGCTGGAAAAAATCCTGGACAAATACCCAAAAGCAGACGGAGTCACGGTACAGACAGTAAGTGGGCTGCCCGAGAAAACAGAGCAGCTCAGGAAGGGATTCCACCCTCATATCGAAAGTATGGAGGGCGCTGCATTCTTCTATGTTTGCATATTGGAAGGAGTTCCTTTTGTTGAGCTCAGGTCGGTCTCCAACGAAGTCGGAGAGAGGGACCGTTCCAGATGGGACATCCCTAAGGCCCTCGATTCTTTAAGGGATGCTTCAAAGGAACTAATGGAGGCATTGTCAAATGAGGCTTAGACTTGCATACTCTCCCTGCCCGAACGACACCTATGCATTCCACGCAATGGTGCATGGGTTGGTGGATTGCGAGGGGCTATCGTTTGAAACCCTGTTGACCGATGTAGAGGAGCTTAACAAAGGTGCTGCATCTTCAAAATATGATGTCTGCAAACTCAGCTACCACGCATATTTCCATGTAAATGACAAATATGTGATGCTCCGCTCCGGCAGCGCACTGGGTTACGGTAACGGGCCCTTGCTGGTATCACCTTCAGGATCCAGGGCTTTTGACAATGACGGCCACCCCCTGTCCGACACAATAGCAAACAACACAGTTTTGATTCCGGGAGATTACACAACTGCTGCCTTGCTTTTGAAGATTGCCTTTCCCAAAATATCCAAAACCAAAGCAGTGTTATTCTCCTCAATAGAAAACGAGCTTCTTGCTGGAAAAGCCATGTCGGGAGTCCTGATTCATGAAACCCGTTTCACATACCGTGACAGGGGGCTCAGCCTGATTGCCGACCTTGGCGAACAGTGGCAAGCCATCAGCGGTTTACCGATACCCTTGGGAGGAATAGCAGTATCAAGGGAACTTGGACGTGATACAGCTCTCAAAATTGGCAGGATACTTAAAAGAAGTATCCTTTATGCCGCCGGAAACCCCCAGGCATCGGGAGACTATGTCAGGTTGCACGCACGCGAAATGGATCCCTTGGTACTGGAAAAACACATAAAAATGTTTGTAAACGACTACACCACCGAGATCGGGGAAATCGGGGAAAATGCGGTGAATGCACTATTTGAACATACCCTCAAAATATATCCCGAATTAAAAAGGAACAACAATCTCTTTATTTAGTATTTTTGCATCCTCAAAACGCCACTATATGAGCAAGGAAATAATCAAAATCTCGGGTATTACCAAATTCTACAAGGTAGGGAACCAAGTAGTGAAGGCCCTGAACGGAGTTGACATAACAATTCACCAAAACGAATATGTTGCAATCATGGGTCCTTCGGGTTCGGGCAAATCCACCATGATGAATATCCTGGGGTGTCTGGACTCCCCTACGGGAGGCAGTTATATCCTCAATGGTACCGATGTCTCGAAAATGGAAGACAGTGAACTTGCAGAGGTAAGGAACAAAGAGATTGGATTCATATTCCAATCCTTCAACCTTCTCCCGAGGTATTCCGCTCTGGACAACGTTGCCCTTCCGCTGATTTACTCAGGAATAGGTAAAGATGAGCGGGACCGCCGGGCTCTTGAAACTTTAGAGAGTGTTGATTTGTCGGACCGTGTCCACCATAAGCCCAACGAACTATCCGGAGGTCAGCGACAACGCGTTGCAGTAGCGAGAGCCCTGATAAACAAACCCTCCATTATCCTTGCCGACGAGCCGACCGGCAACCTGGATTCCAAGACTTCAATAGATATCATGAAATTGTTTTCAAAAATCCACAACAATGGCAACACGGTGATTGTTGTTACCCACGAAGAAGACATAGCCAAACACGCCCGCAGGATCATACGACTCAGGGATGGTTTGATTGAATCGGATTCGTACAATGATAACCCTGTAACATATAACTAAAAGATAATGAAAGTATACACCAAGACCGGGGACAAAGGTGAGACATCTCTCGTAGGTGGCGCAAGAGTGAGCAAAAACGATGCTAGGGTAAATGCATACGGCAACGTTGATGAGCTTATCTCTTTTATAGCATTGGTCAGGAGTGACTCCGAAGGCATGCCCTACCACGACAACCTCAGGAGGATCCAGTCCAATCTGATGCTCGTTGCGGCACATCTTGCGGCCGACACGGTTGCCGCCTCCAGATTAAAGGAGTTTGATGCTTCCGAAATTGAATTCCTGGAGAAAGAGATTGACAAAATGACTGCCGTTCTCCCGGAGCAAAAAGCATTCATACTGCCAGGAAAACCCCGTGTTGCTGCCGAGTGCCACATTGCACGTACAGTTTGCCGCCGTGCCGAAAGGTCTGCAATACCGGTAATGACAGACCAACGTCTAGAATATCCTGTCAAATACCTCAACAGGTTATCCGATTACCTATACGTTTATGCAAGGTACCTCGCAATGGAAAATGGTACCGGAGACGATTTTTGGTACCAATAGCTCAAATTAGGTAGAATAGTGGGAATATTATAAAATAATTTACTATCTTCGCACACTATTTTGGCATGTAATTGCAAACTTCTAATTATTAACGAATTACGCTATGTATTGGACACTTGAACTAGCATCAAAACTAGAGGATGCACCTTGGCCAGCTACCAAAGAAGAGCTTATCGATTACGCAACCCGTTCGGGTGCACCTTTGGAAGTAATCGAAAACCTTGAAGATCTTGACGATGATGGCGAGGTATACGATAGCATCGAGGATATCTGGCCAGATTATCCAAGTAAGGAAGACTTCTTCTTCAACGAAGAGGAGTATTAAAAAAAGGTAATCATGAAAATTGTTATTGCAGGAGCAGGCGAGGTGGGCAGCCATCTCGCTAAGATGCTTAGCAATGAGTATCACGATCTTACAATTATCGACAACGATGAGACCCGCCTTAACAGGGTGGCCGAAAGTGCCGATGTCATAACTGTATTCGGGTCACCTACATCCATCAAAACCCTCTCCTATGCCGGAGCAGCCAAAGCAGACCTCTTCATTGCGGTCAGTCCCTCCCAGGAACAGGATGTGAATCTTATAAGCGCCCTGCTTGCAAAAAAAATGGGCAGCGGACGGGTTACTGCAAGGATCAACAACGACGAATACCTTCAAAACGAAAACAAACTGCTGTTTACCGAGATGGGTATTGATCTTTTGTTTTACCCCGAAAAAATTGCATCACACGAGATAATTGACCTGTTGAAACAAACAGGCACATCGGAGTTCATGGATTTTTCGGGAGGTAAACTCCAGTTGATAGTATTCCGCCTGGAAGATGGTGCTCCGCTGCTGGATAAAACCATGAGTGATTACACCGGTGAGGGGGAACTGCAGTACCGGGCAGTAGCTATTGCAAGGGAAGGCAAGACAATCATTCCACGAAGCAATACCCGGTTCAAACTGCACGACCTTGTTTTTGTTATTTCAAAAAGAACAGGAGTTCAAGAAGTCATGAGCTATTCCGGCAAAAATAACATAGATGTGCGCCGGCTGATGATCGTAGGCGGAGGACGTATCGGAGAAATGGTTGCAAAAAAGCTGGAAAACAGCGTGGATTATATCAAATTGATAGAACGTCGAAGGGAGAGGTGCGACTACCTCAACGAAAGCCTCAACAAAACCCTTGTAATCAATGGTGACGCCCGCAACACCGACCTGCTGATAGAAGAGGATGTCAATGATTTTGATGCCTTTGTTGCAGTAACAAGCAGTTCCGAAACCAATATCCTCTCATGTGTTATGGCCAAAAAGATGGGAGTGGCCAAAACCATTGCCGAGGTAGAAAACATCGATTACATAAAACTGGCAGAGGGTATGGGAGTGGATGCAGTAATCAACAAAAAGCTGATAACTGCCAGCCGCATATTCCGCTTTACACTGTCCAACAAGGTTCAATCCATTAAATGTTTGAACGGGTCCGATGCCGAGATTCTCGAATTCATTGTGAATCCAAACAGTGCTGTCACCCGTGACAAAGTCCGTAACCTGGACTTCCCAAAAGAGGCTATCATAGGGGGTGTCATCCGAGGGAACAATAGTTTTATTGCCGTTGGAGACACAGAGATCAAGCCGTATGACAGGGTTGTGGTATTTGCATTGCCGACAGCATTGAAAAAGGTGAACAAATTCTTCGCATAATTTGCCCCATATATTTTTCAAGCCAAATATTTCTTATAAATCATAAGGATTTTTGGCTTTTTTCATTTCAAATTATTACCTTCGCGGAACTTTAAAAAAAACAACAGATATGGAGAGATTTGGTTTCTCTGTCAGCGGGAAAACCCGCACAGAGCATGATTTACTAGGGACAAAAGAGGTTCCCGTAGAAGCATTGTACGGTATTCAGACACTCAGGTGTATCGAGAACTTTGATATATCCAGGGATTACCTCTCGGAATACCCCGAATTCACAAAGGCCCTTGGTATAGTCAAGATGGGAGCTGTGCTTGCCAACCACGAACTCGGCCTGATCAACGATCAAATAAAAGATGCAATAGTGGCCGCTTGCCAGGAACTTATGGAGGGAAAACATCTGGAGCACTTTCCCATTGATATGGTCCAAGGTGGTGCCGGAACCAGCGTGAACATGAACGCCAATGAAGTTATTGCAAACAGAGCTCTGGAAATCATAGGAAAAGAGAGGGGGCAATATGAATTCATCAGTCCCAACGACCATGTAAACATGGCTCAAAGTACAAATGATGCTTACCCTAGTGCCATGCACATTGGTTTGTATCTTACCCACTTTAAAGTTCGTGAAGCCCTGCAGGCAATCATGGAATCCTTCGCCAAAAAAGAGGAGGAGTTTGCTCATATAATAAAAATGGGCCGCACACAATTGCAAGATGCAGTACCCATGACAATGGGCCAAACATTCGGAGCATATAAATTTGCCATCAAACACGAATTAAGCCGTTTGGAAAAAGCAGCAAAAGAGCTTTTGTTCATTAACATGGGAGCAACTGCAATCGGAACCGGCATAACATCAGAGCCCGGTTACGCAGAGGCCTGCATCAAACATATCAGGGAGATTACCGGATGGGATATCCGCCTAGCCGAAGATCTTGTAGAGGCAACCAACGACACATCCAGCATGGTGTTCTATGCCTCAGCCCTAAAAATGATTGCCATCAGGCTGTCCAAAATCAGCAATGACCTTAGGATCCTTTCGTCCGGACCAAGGGCTGGTCTTGCAGAGCTTAGCCTCCCTCCTAAGCAACCAGGATCTTCAATCATGCCCGGCAAAGTCAACCCGGTTATCCCCGAAGTTGTGAACCAAGTATGCTTCAAGGTAATTGCCAACGAAATGGCAGTATCCCTGGCATCAGAAGCCGCACAGCTTGAGCTCAATGTTATGGAGCCTGTAATGGTTCAAAGTATAGTGGAATCCAGCGATTGGCTTATACGCGCACTGGACACACTACGAATTGAATGTATAGACGGTATCAAGGCCAACGAAGAGAACTGCCGCCACTACGTGGAGCACTCCATAGGAATCGTAACAGCCCTGAAACCATTCATCGGCTACTCCAATTGCACCGAAATTGCTAAAGAGGCCCTTAAAACCGGTGGCAGCGTATACAACCTGGTTATGGAAAAAGGACTGCTCACAAAAGAGCAACTGGACACCATACTCGACCCCAAACACATGGTTAAGCCAACCAAAATCAAACTTTAACAAACAAAAAGCCGGTTTTACAACCGGCTTTTTTCATCCCTCGGATAAATTAATAACTTCTTGGTTAATTGACGTTTATTACTTAAGGTACCTGTTAGCATGTGCAGTTCTGTTTGTAAGTCTGAAAACAACAGGCATGGTATAGACAATCCTTGTAAGCTGGTTGTGCGATTTGGCAGGTTTCCACACGGGAGAGTTCATTATAATCCTGGATACCTCCATCGACATCAAATGGTGCGGTGATTCAAGCACTTCGAGATCAATGAGCCGTCCATCCTTATCTATTTTGAATCTCACGACCACGGTCCCTTCCAGGTTTATATCCTTACACTCCTTGGGATAAACCAATTGCCTGGACACCCAGTCAGAAAATTTCTCTTTGCTTTCTGCATCAAAAACAGCATGACATGTTGCCGACGATTTGTCTTCCATTATCGATCCGTCTTCGTTCCAGAATTGAGAAGAGATGGTTTTCCCCTTTTTCATCTGGTACCTTGCAGAAATTTGGCCGTTTGGAAAATAGTACTCAGTAGTACCCTCCTCTTTTCCGCGATGGTACTGAGCTTTTTTGTACAGCCCGTGTCCGGCAAGATTTTGTGTGAAAGCACCATGAATCATTCCGTCTACATAATCACACACAACAAGGGTATCTCCTTTTGAGGAGAAACGTACCATCTTGCCATTTTTGAAATCGTCGGTAGTATAAATGGAATAATCCTCCGACAGCCACCCCGGTTTTTTAGTCCGTACAACATAGCTTCCGGGAATCGAGTCTATTCCTTCTGCCACATACAAAGCTTTTGATTCGGGGCACCTCTTCCAGTTTTTATCGAAATACTCCTGGGCTTCCAGGGTATGAAGTGAGGCAGCAACAAATACTGCCAAGCAAAATACAAATCTCATAACACTCTTGTTTTGATTCAAATATAAATATTCAAATTTGAATCACCAAAAAAAATGTGGATTTTAAATATAAGATGAACTATGCTCCTCCCCGGGGGCCGGAAGGGATTTTGATTACCTTTGCAGCATGGCATCAGTATTACAGGCACAAAAAATATCCAAACGCTACGGAACAAAAATCTTGTTCGAAGAGTTGGACCTAAATATTAACGAAGGGGAAAAGATTGCCCTTATCGCACCAAACGGAACCGGGAAAAGTTCACTTCTCAAGATCATTGCCGGGATAGACTCGCCAGATTTCAATGACAACGGAGAAAGCGGGAATATAAAGATATTCAACTCATCAGGAGTTGCTTACCTGGAGCAGGACCCGCTTTTCAATCCCCAAAACACCCTTTTTGACGAGGTATTCAACGGAGAAGAGGAGGTAGCTGCCATTACTGCCGATTACGAAAAAGCGCTATTATCCGGAGATGCCACACTCCTGGAAAAAGCCTCCCACGAAATGGACAGAGTAAACGGATGGCAACACGAAATAAAAGTAAAACAGGTGCTATCTTCATTAAACCTGGAGAATATCTGGCAAAAAATGGGAGATTTATCGGGAGGGCAAAAGAAAAGGGCTGCCATAGCAAAACTTATCCTGAATGGTAGTGATTTCATCGTAATGGACGAGCCTACCAACCACCTGGACCTGGAGATAATAGAGTACCTGGAAGATTATCTCAAAAGAAGCCGGGTAACGATTTTGATGGTCACCCACGACCGCTATTTCCTGGACAGGGTATGCAACAAGATCGTGGAACTGGAAGGGGGCAAGTTATATACATATGAAGGCAACTACTCCTATTTCCTTGAAAAAAGGGAAGAGAGGGTCCAAAACTTCAATGCCGAAACCGAAAGAGCCCGCAATCTGTTCCGGACAGAGCTGGAATGGATGAGGCGGATGCCTCAGGCCAGGGCTACAAAAGCCAAATACAGGATAAACGCCTTCTATGACTTGAAGGAAAAGGCAAACCAGAAGATTTCGCAGGAAAAAATAAAGATCAACACAGCCACATCAAGGCTTGGCAGCAAGATAATCAACTGCCGCAAAGTCTCACATAGTTGGGGTGATTTAAAAACCATCGAAGATTTCACATACAATTTTGCAAAAGGAGAAAAGATTGGTTTGGTAGGTCCCAACGGAGTGGGCAAAAGTACCTTCCTGGAGGTGATAACCGGAGCAATTCCTCTTTCCATCGGTGAGATTGACCATGGAGAGACACTACGTATCGGTTATTACAGGCAAAACGGGCTGGAGTTCGATCCTGGAGAGAGCGTCATAGATGCTGTAAGGAAGATTGCAGAGGTTGTTACCCTCTCGGACGGATCCACAATGGACGTTGGCAGGTTCCTCACACGTTTCCTCTTCCCCCACTCCACCCACAACACAAAAATAGAAAAACTGAGCGGTGGCGAAAAAAGGCGTCTTTACCTGGTTACCGTATTAATGCAAAGCCCTAATTTCCTGATTCTTGACGAGCCAACCAACGACCTTGACATAATCACCCTCAACATTCTTGAAGAGTATCTGGAAAACTTTGCAGGCTGCGTTATTGTGGTATCACATGACCGCTTTTTCCTGGACAAGATTGCCCAGCATTTGTTCGTTTTCCAAGGCAACGGAATTATCAAAGACTATGTAGGGACATATTCGGAGTACCGTGAACAGGTAAAGGAGACCGAAAGAGAAAAAAACACAGCCAACCATACTCCAAAACAAAACATACAGGATAACAAAAAAGAGAGTAAACCAAAACTCTCATACAAAGAGAAAAAAGAGCTCGAAAAGATAGAATGTGAACTCTCTGTCCTCGAAAAAGAGAAGGACAGCCTGGAGGCTGCCCTTAATTCCGGGGAACTTGTACCCGACAAACTATTGGATAGTTCAAACCGTTATTCGGAATTGCTTGCAAAAAGGGATCAGTTGGAATTCCGGTGGCTGGAGTTATCCGAAAAAGAGGATTGAGTCCCTACCTCATGACTATCGAGTAAGTTTCTTATACTTGAATCTTTTTGGTGTAAGGTCGCCCAACCGGCGTTTTTTGTTCTCCTCGTATTCCGAATAGCTGCCCTCAAAGAAATAGACCTTGGAATCACCTTCAAAAGCAAGGATATGGGTTGCAATACGGTCCAGGAACCACCGGTCGTGGGAAATGATAACCGCACATCCGGCAAAATTATCCAGACCCTCTTCCAGTGCCCTGATAGTGTTTACATCCACATCATTGGTTGGCTCATCCAGCAACAACACGTTGGCCTCTTCCTTTAGTGTGAGGGCAAGGTGCAACCTGTTCCTTTCACCTCCGGATAATATCCCGCACATCTTTTCCTGGTCTGCACCCGAAAAATTGAACCTTGATACATAAGCCCTTGCATTCACTTCACGGTTACCAAGTTTTACAAATTCCGAATTGTCGGCAATAGTTGCATATACGCTTTTATCGGGATCAATCTGTTTGTGCTGCTGGTCTACATAAGCAACCTTCACTGTCTCCCCTACTGTAAAGGAGCCCCCGTCTACACCCTCCATTCCCATGATCATCCGGAACAATGTGGTCTTACCGGCACCATTGGGGCCTATTACACCAACTATCCCGGCAGGAGGAAGCTTAAAACTGAGGTTCTCGAACAACACCCTGTCTCCAAAAGCCTTGGTTACATTATCTGCTTCAATAACTTTGTTTCCCAGCCTGGGACCATTTGGAATAAAAATCTCCAGCCTCTCCTCCTTGGCCTTCCCGTCTTCATTGAGCATTTTTTCGTATGCACCCAGACGGGCTTTGGATTTTGCCTGACGCGCCTTTGGAGCCATCCTCACCCATTCGAGTTCCCGTTCCAGGGTCTTGCGCCGTTTGCTCTCCTGTTTCTCTTCCTGTGCAAGACGAGAAGATTTTTGATCCAGCCACGAAGAGTAATTTCCTTTCCATGGAATACCCTCTCCCCTGTCCAGCTCCAGTATCCACCCGGCAACATTGTCCAGGAAGTAACGATCGTGGGTTACAGCAATCACAGTACCCTTGTATTGTTGCAGGTGAGCTTCCAGCCATTGTATACTTTCGGTATCAAGGTGGTTGGTTGGTTCGTCAAGCAAAAGGACATCGGGTTCCTTCAGTAAAAGCCGGCAGAGGGCAATCCTGCGCCTCTCTCCACCACTAAGATTCCTTACAATCGCATCCGGCTCAGGACATTGTAGTGCATCCATTGCCTTTTCCAGCTTGGAATCTATATCCCATCCGTTGAGCTGTTCAATTTTATCTGTAAGTTCTCCCTGAAGATCAATAAGTTTAGCCATTTCATCATCTTCCATGGGCTCCATGAACTTCGCATTAACCTCTTCGTACTTTTTCAAAAGGGAAACTATCTCATGGGCTCCCTCCTGTACGATTTCCAGAACTGTTTTGGATTCATCCAGCTGTGGTTCCTGCTCCAAATACCCGACAGTGTAGCCAGGAGCCCACACAACCTCGCCTTGGTAAGATTTCTCTACTCCTGCTATTATTTTGAGCAAGGTAGATTTTCCCGATCCGTTGAGACCTATAATACCAATCTTTGCCCCATAGAAAAAGGAGAGGTAAATGTCTTTAAGAATTGCTTTGTTATTGTTCGGCAAGATTTTACCTACGCCGTTCATTGAAAAAATTATCTTTTCGTCTGCCATTATTATAAATTGTTTGGCGCAAAGATAATCATATATTCAAATAACCGCAGAGCTTACTCCCGTGCAGTCAGGGCAGCGGCTTCAATCCCAATCTTTACCAACATTGTATCCAAATACTGTATGGAGACCAAAGAGTCCCTCAATTGTTTGCTCTGCCTTACAGCTGCAGCAAAAAACTCCCTGTTGGCCGCCTTGATCGGATCGGCCGGAGGCGATTCCATCTTAAGAGGATTGATCGGAGTCCCGTTTTTCCAAACCCGGAAATCCAGGTGGGGACCCGTAGAAAGGCCGGTGCTGCCTACATACCCGATAACCTCTCCCTGGCGGACCCTTTTGCCCACGGCCAATCCTTTGGCAAATCGGGAAAGATGCAGGTATGCAGTTGTATATGTAGAATTATGCCGTATCTTAACTTGATTTCCCCCTCCGCTTGTATATGCTCTTTGTGTAACAACTCCATCGCCAATACTCATGACAGGGGTACCAGTGGGGGCAGCATAATCAATCCCGGTATGGGGCCGCACCACCCTGGTTACCGGATGTCTTCGGGAATAGGTGAAGCCCGACGAAATCCTTGTAAAACTCAAGGGTGCCTTAAGAAACGCCTTTTTAAGGTTCTCCCCCTTCTCGCTCCAGTACTGGGGAACCTCGTCCTGGACAAAACGATATGCATCATAATCCCGGCCAGCGTGGGTAAAGACAGCCGAATGTATGGTACCTATGTCAAAAAACCTGTCTCCAACGTACAACTCCTCGTAAACCACCTCAAAGGAATCCCCTTTACGCAGACCAAAGAAGTCCACAGACCATGCGAAGATATCGGACAGCCTCAATGCCAACAAAGGTTGCATTCCTGCTGCCGAGACATCGTTCCACAGGGATGTATTTATAGTGGCCTCTCCGATCCTTATCTTTGAACAGACATCCCTCTCGTTTACTCGGACGTAAAGAGAGTCATGTAACCCAAAGGTTACAAATTTTGTCCTGGTATCTTCGTATACAAGGTATGCCAACCGCGGCTCCTCTTCCCTTGTGTAAAAAGCCTTGTATTCATTACCAACCTTAATAGACTTAAGATCAAACACATTCCGGGATGCCTGGGTTAAAGCGTAGGCATCGGATTGTGAGGCACCCAACCGTGTAATTAAAGTAGTGAAAAAATCACCCCTCTTCACCTGACCCTCCTCCGAGTCAAATTCGGACAATGGAAAGCCAAATTCCGAAATATCCATTGGTGGAGCTTGAGACTCCGTTATCTCATTTTTGTTGTCGCCGTTGTTACTGCACGAAATAATAAAACATGCGATAACAGCCAGATAGAACATTCTTTCCATAATTAATCTTTTTTTCTGATTTCGAAGATAGTTATTTATGCCCAAACTGTTAAAAAGTTTGTGGAAAAATTTGGAAAAAAATGTAATAAAGTGGAAAAGTTTCTTTAAATTTGCCTTAGTGAAAAAAAGGTAAAAAAGGTCTCAATGGTTAAGTTTATTGGAGAATACACGACAAAGATAGATGACAAGGGCAGGGTTGTTTTCCCATCGTCCTTGAAATCCATGCTCGGTTCCGATGAAGACCAACGCTTTGTGATCAAGAAAGACCTGTTTTTCAATTGTCTGGAAATGTACACCTATCAGGAATGGATCCGTCAGTCCGAAGAGGTCAAGTCACGGCTTAACTTTTTCAAAAAGGAACACGCCCTTTTCTGGAGGGAGTACATGAGGGACAGAGCACTGGTAGAACCCGACGGAAAACTCGGGAGGATCTCCATACCGAAAAGGCTCCTGGACGAAATCGGTGTCCGCAAGGAGCTGTTGTTTGCCGGCAATGATCATAAAATTGAGATTTGGGCAAAAGAGAGTTACGACCAGGAGAGGTTACCTGGAGGCGACTATTCGGAACTTGCAGAGAAAATATTAGGATAAGAGCTTGGTTATGGGCAAATACCACATACCTGTACTACTTGAAGAAAGTGTATCAGCCATGGCATTGCGCAATGGCGGTGTCTACGCCGATGTAACATTTGGCGGAGGAGGCCACAGCATGGCTATCCTGGAGAGGATGGGAAAGGACTCCACACTCATCTCCATGGACCGGGACAACGAAGCCCTTGCAAACGGGCCGGCCGACAAAAGGCTGATTCTTGTCCATAACAATTATCGATTTTTAAGGAATTACACGGAGTACCACGGATTCAAAAAGATAGACGGAATATTGGCAGATCTCGGAGTCTCTTCCCACCAGTTCGACACCGGAGAGAGAGGCTTTTCGTTCAGGTTTGACTCACCGCTGGACATGCGGATGAACCAAATGGCAAAAACAACAGCAGCAAAGATTTTGAATAGTTATCAGCAAGATCAGCTGGCAAGAATACTCTACATCTACGGAGAGGTGGAAAACAGCCGTAAGGTTGCAGCCTTGATTTGCGGAGAACGGGAGAAAAACGAGATCAAAAGCACCTTTGATCTCAACAGGGTGTTGGCTCCGGTTTTGCCAAAATTTTCGGAACACAAATACTTAGCCAAGGTGTACCAGGCTCTCAGGATAGAGGTCAACGGTGAGATGAAATCACTCGAACTCTTTCTTGAAAGCACCATGGAGCTTTTGGCCAAGGGAGGACGGCTTGTGGTAATAACCTATCATTCACTGGAAGACAGGATGGTGAAAAACTTCATGAAGTACGGCAATATTACCGGAGTAGCAGACAAAGACCTTTACGGACGTTTCGATGCTCCGTTTGACCTTGTCACAAAAAAACCGGTGGTACCCTCAGAGGAGGAGATATCGACCAACACCCGTGCAAGGAGCGCAAAACTCAGGGTAGCCGAAAAACGCTGAACAGAAGATAAATTGAAAGGAGTATGGCCAAAAAGAACTGGATGAACGAAATACTGGGAGGACAGATACTGCTGCACAGCGGTATACTGCAGCATGCCCGTTTTGTCCTGCTTGTTTTCGTTTTGGTTATAATCTACATAGCATTGAATTTCTCGGTCGAGCAGAGCCTCAGGATCGAGAGACGAAACAACGCCGAGCTAAAGCACCTCAAATCGGATTACATCAGCAAATCGGCAAGGCTTCAGTACTCCAGCAAAAGGGATGAGGTAGAAAAAAAACTCAAAAACCTGGGGTCTGAACTTAAGCCTCCGGTAGACCCGCCTTTGAGGATAATCATGGAGGAGAGGAGATGAAGGGTATAATTAAAAGAGTCTATATTATCTACGGATTCGTAATCATGATCGGCCTGGTTGTAATTGGCCAGATCATATACCTGCAGTATTTTGCAGAGATAGAAATTTCGGATGCAGATATCTCGTACCGTAAAGAGGAGATAGAGGCAACCCGCGGCAGCATACTCGCGATGGACGGGAGACCACTTTCTACCTCTGTACCCTATTTCCAGATCAGGATGGACTGTGTTGTACCGTCGGATAATCTGATCAAGGAGGAGTTGGATGCCCTTGCAAGGGAACTCTCTGCATTCTTTGGGAACAAAAGTGCGGCTGCCTATAAAAATGAGATTCTGAAAGCCCGCAAGGAGGGCAAAAGATATCTTGCCCTAGGAAACAAATTAGTGGATTACAGCGAAATGCTGCAAATAAAAGAATTCCCTTTGTTCAAACATGGCACACTCAAAGGTGGATTGATAACAGAACAAAAAAACCGCAGGAACAATCCATACGGGCGTCTTGCCTATCGTACAATTGGCTTTATCAACAACAACGGGGTGGGGGCAGGGCTGGAGGCAAGTTTCAACCATGATCTCAAGGGAATCCCTGGCTACCAAACAGTCCAACGCATGCTGGGAGGCGAATGGATACCGGTCATAGGAGAAAAGTCACTCTCCCCAAAGGATGGATTTGATATACTCACCACGATCAACATAGATATACAAGAAGCTGCCGAAAGTGCCCTCAAGGAGCAGTTGTCCCTGACCGACGAAATAGAGGGTGCAACAGCCATTGTGATGGAGGTCAAAACCGGAGCAATACGGGCTATCGCCAATATGAAAAAGGGGAAAGGGGGGACTTTTGACGAATCTTACAATTATGCAATCGGCCACGCCACCGAGCCTGGCTCTACATTCAAGCTTGCCACCCTTATAGCCTTGCTGGAAGATGGCTTTGTAACACTTGACACAAAAGTAGATGCCGGCAACGGAAAATGGAAATACAGCACTGCATCGTTCAGCGATGTTGGCAATAGGCTTGGGGTTATAACCGTAAAGGAGGCATTCCAGAAATCTTCCAACGTAGCTTTTGCAAAGTTGACAGTCGATCACTATTCCGAAAACGAGAAAAAATTCGTGGACCGGATAATGAATCTGAAAATTACGGAAAAATTCAACCTGGAAATTAACGGTGCTGCAGGCAGCGTTATCTACACTCCGGGAGATGCAATGTGGTCGGGTGTCTCACTCCCGTCAATGGCAATCGGGTACTCAACTATGATCACACCGCTTCATACCCTGACCTTGTATAACGCAATTGCCAACAACGGAAAGATGATGAAACCCTACTTTGTGGAGAATGTCCAAAAAAACGGGGTTATCAGCAAAAAGCTGGGAGCACAAGAGGTGAGTGGTTCAATCTGTTCTCGTAAAACTGTAGAGCTGGTCAAACAAGCCTTGAAAGGAGTAGTGGAAGAAGGTACAGGTAAGATCATAAAGGATAGCAGATACTCCATCTCCGGAAAAACCGGAACAGCCAGGATTGCATTCGACGGACGTTACCAGGACGCCTCAGGATACCGTATGCACCAGGCAACCTTTGCCGGATTCTTCCCATCGGATGATCCAAAATACTCTGCCATAGTTGTGTTATATTCAGGCAAGACACGTGGCAACTTTTACGGAGGCTCTTGGTCGGCCCCGGTATTCAAGAAAATTGCAGATAAAATTTATGCCGCTAGTCCGGAATGGAATCCGCCGGTTGCCCCCGATCCCGGAACAGCAGCAACCCAAACACCCCTGCTGGCAGGCAATGGCAAGGAGATCCGACAAATCCTTGCATATCTTCCCGGAGCAGACCCCGCTATTGCCAAAAATGCAGAGTGGTACCAGAGAGATAGTACCGGAGAACAACTTACTCCGGCAGGTCTGGAGACAGGCCTGGTTCCTAATGTTTCGGGAATGGGGTTGAAAGATGCCCTTTATCTGCTCGAGAACCTGGGTTACAGGGTAAGATTTGCCGGCAAAGGAAAGGTTACCGGACAAAATCCCGCACCCGGAACACCTTTGGACAAAAACGGAATTGTAGAAATCCAATTAAAAGAGATATATGAAACTCAATGATATAATATCTAACATCCAGGTAACAGCCATCCACGGGAATAACAACCCTGTTATAACATCTGTCACATTCGACTCCAGGATGGTTTGTGAAGGAGCACTCTTTGTAGCTGTCAAAGGAACCTCCACAGACGGTCACGACTACATTGACAGCGCGTTGGAGAAAGGGGCTGCAGCCATTGTTTGTGAAAAGAGCGGGTACGCAAACAGAGTTGCCACGATCATTGAGACCCCCGATTCAAAGAGTGCACTGGGGTTGATCTCCTCAAATTACTACGACAGACCATCCGAAAAAATGAAGGTAATAGGGATTACCGGCACAAACGGAAAGACCACAACCGTGACCCTGCTTTACCATCTCTTTACCTCCCTGGGATACAAATGCGGGCTTATCTCAACGATTGAGAATATTATTGCCGGCAAAAAAAGTGAGGCGACACACACCACCCCCGACCTGGTGAATCTCAACAAACTCATGCATGAGATGGCATTGGCAGGATGCGAGTATTGTTTCATGGAGGTAAGTTCACACGCTCTGGACCAGGAGAGGGTTGCAGGAATCAACTTCCGGGGTGCCATCTTCTCCAACATCACACATGACCACCTGGACTACCATAAAGACTTCCGATCCTATATCAACGCCAAGAAAAGACTTTTTGACAATCTCCCCTCTTCCTCTTTTGCTCTCACAAACTCCGACGACAAGAACGGAGAGGT
>SABC01000083.1 GCA_009929175.1 Bacteroidia bacterium
GATGGTATATCCAAATAAATTGAGGATTATTTTTCAGCAATACAGCATTTTATGAGATGAATCCTAAACTCCCCTTGTTAGGTGTTTCGGGAATGCAGGTTACCGTTGGTTGCAGGTTGGTTTAACGTTGGATATGCAGGTTATTTGCCGGCGCATTGAGGTTATCTCCAGCCTATAGCTGCCTGGCTCTGTATTGGGCCGGCAGCCGGCTCGGTGCCTGGGACAACCTCTGCACCGGAATAACCTGCCTCGGAGGCTGTTCTCTAGTGAAGAGGTTAAGTTTTGCGTAACCTCCTGGAAATCTTCATAAAACTACAATAACCTCATTTTATGAAAGTTGTTAATTTATCCGAGGGATCAGTTCCATTGCAACAAAAAAAATGTAACTTTAGTTTTTATTTTAACACCCTTACTTGATCGAAAATGCAATATCAAAACAGTCAGGCAGTAAAAGGATGTTTATCATTATCATGTTTGCAGCTGTTTTGTGTTTGTCTTGTTTAGGTGATAATGCAAACAACAAACCACAAAGCTTTGGAAATTGAGAAAGTAGCTAGCTCTCAGCTGCATAAATTACAAGAAATCAGCAGGCAAACATTCCATGAGACATTCGCTTCCCAAAATAGTGAAGAGGATATGGCCAAATACCTGGATGAGGGGTTATCTCTGCATAAACTTCATATGGAGTTGGATAGCTTATCGAGTGCATTTTATTTTGCATATATTGAAGATCAAATTGCAGGATATTTGAAGGTCAATTGGGGTGATTCCCAAACCGAAAATCATGATAAGGATGCATTTGAAATTGAACGGATTTACATATTAAAATCATTTCAAGGAAGTGGAATCGGACAGTCTCTCTTTGACTTCTCATTAAAACTTGCCAAAGACAGAGGTGCCAATTATGTTTGGCTTGGCGTTTGGGAATTCAACCATAAAGCACGGAGTTTTTACACGAAAAATGGATTCACAGAATTTGGCAAACACATTTTTAATTTGGGACAAGATCGACAAACCGATGTTTTGATGAAACTTCAATTAAAGTAATTAAAGTAATTTGTTAGAAAAAGAAATAAAAACTAAAAACAGTAAAAAAAGATGAAAAAAAACATACTTAGCTCAAAACTTTTTACCTGGATTGCCATTTTGACAATAACCATCGCCACAATATTTGGTTGCAAGCAAGAGGAAACCACCCAATCTGGGGGCTACATGGTAGGTAAATATGAAGTCTTTGAATTGAATGAAAGAAGCGGAAAAGGCTCCATTGAGATTTTGATCGACGCCCCAGACTCCCTTATTGTGAGATTTGCTCCCGACAGTACTTTTGATAATGCAGTCAACGCTTTCCTGGTACGGAAAGGAGAAAAGGTTTGGATAATTGATACCGGTTTTGGGCGTAACATATTCACAATCATGGACTCTTTAGGGATAGACCCTATAAATGTCAGCCAAGTACTACTCACGCACATGCACGGTGACCACATTGGAGGGATGCTACGGGACAGCACTCTGCTTTTCCCAAATGCTCAGGTTATCCTCTCCCAAAAGGAATTCACCTACTGGTCGGCCTTGGGCGAAAAGGCTCAAAATGCTCAAAATATTTTAAATATGTATGCAGATAAAATCATACGCCAAGAACCCTATGATTTAGACGACAAATTTGAAGATGGGATCCACATGATTGAGGCGTATGGGCATACCCCCGGACATGTTATGTTTCTAATCAGAGATGGTAAAGACCAACTACTGATATGGGGTGACCTGGTACATGCTTCTGCTATCCAATTCCCCCATCCTGAGATTTCCGTAAAATATGACGTTGATCCACAAGCAGCTCGTGAAACCAGGCAAAGAGTAATGAAATTCGTAAAAGAAAACTCAATTCCCATTGCGGGTATGCACCTACCCCACTCACAACAATTCATCCCTCGGATAAATTAGCAACTTATTATATATAAGCGCTTTGACGACCAACCATATTTACAATCGATCAACAAATATAATGAAACCTATATGCAAAAAGCAGGACGTATCTATTGGGGAATTAAACAGTAACGACCTGGCAAGCCTTGCTGAAAATGCCAATAATCCAAAAGTAGCAATCAACCTAAGGGATGCATTTCCAAATCCGTACACTCTGGAAGATGCAGAAAATTTCTTGAAAATAGCAGAGTCCATGAATCCAAAATGCATCTTTGCCATTGAATACAAAAAAGATTACGTAGGCAATATTACTTTGATGAGAGGCAATGATGTTTACAGTAAGATACGGCTTGACTAAACAACTGATTACTTAGTAACGGGCAGATTTTTTTTAAATTTGTAGTTATTAATCCACAGAACAGCACATAATTTCTACACAATGAAAAAAACCCGTATTAATTATCTGATTTTAACTTTAGCAATTTTCACTGGGAGCTTATTCACAACCTCTTGCAATAAACGAAATCACGCCATTCAGTCCATTGTTGTCGACGTCAATATTGACAAGTCTGATTTGGTTATAGAAAACGCAAAGATTGCAGAGATTATTGAGCTCAGGGATTCTTTGCCAATTGGCGAAATACGCAAACTTGAATATTATGGTGAAAAATATTTCTTGCTGGACAAATCCTCTAATAAAATGCTTTGTTTCGACAAATCAGGAAGAAGTCTATACACGATCAATTCCCTAAGTTCCAACTCGGAAGAACCATTCACTATTCATAATTTTTTTATTGATTTTAACAATAATACCCTCAACATAATAACTCAGGAAAATTCAATATTCGAGTACACGATCGAAAATGGGGAGTTCATTACAAAAAAAGATATCGACGTCAATACTTACTTGATCTCCGATGGCATAATGCTAAACGAAAGTTCCAATCAAAATATCATTGCACTTGCCACACTAGGTCCAAGCCATAACCTCATAATCACAAATAACAGTCACATCAACAGACTTCTTCCCTTTGACCAAGTAAGGGACTTTGCATTTTCCGAAAAGGCATTTGCATCTTCCGGAAAAGGCACGCTATTTACTTATGGAACAGATAATAACATTTATTCAATTACTCAAGACTCTGCAGTTCCGACTTACATTATTGATTTTGGAAATGCAACCCTGCCTCCCGGTAAATATGAAAACACATCACAGCTTCAAGAGGTGTTTAAGAATCTCGAAATAGCAACCAAAATCGATAACATCTTCGAAACCGAAGGATTCGTCTCTTTTTCCTACTTTTACTTTCCCAAAAACTCTCTTGATCTGTCCAGGCGATTTGTACTCTACTCCAAACCAAACAATATATCATTGAATATTAAGGATAACAACTACCTTTTTCCAATCAGGACTCATTCGGGCAGAGACACTTTAGTATCAATAACAACTCCCTCATCCATAATAAACTTCTCAAATTCCTCAGCAATCACTAAACAAATAAAGGAATATATAAACACTAACGAAATAACCCAAACCAATCACCCATTGATTATTAAATGGACAATATCGATAGAACAACCCGTAAAATAAGTATATCCGTTTTAAAATTCCGATGAAAACATTAAATATCGACACTTGGGATCGAAAAGAGCAATTTTTGTTTTTCAAAGACTTCGAAGAACCCTTTTGGGGAGTTAGCATAGACGCCGATTGTACAAAATCGTACAATTATTGTAAGAAAGAGGGCATTTCTTTTTTCTTGTTTTATTTACACTGCTCCCTTGTGGCTGCCAATCAAACAGAACCATTTCGCTATCGAATTACTGACAACCAAGTAGTTGTCTACGATACTGTAAATGCCTCTCCCACTATAAATCGGGACAACGGTACTTTTGGCTTTGCCTATATCGACTATAATCCCAATTTTTTTGAATTTAAAAAAAAGGCAGAGACTGAAATCAACCGCGTTAGGAGTAACAACGACTTTGTTCCTGCTGGTTCGGGAGTGAACGTTATCCACTACTCTTCCCTACCATGGATAAAATTCACATCCCTCTCACACGCCCGCAGGTTTGTCTCTGCAGACAGCTGTCCAAAAATAACCTTTGGAAAACTTACGAAAACTGGTAAAAAAGTTAACATGCCTGTCTCAATCCATGTTCATCATGCATTAATGGACGGTTACCACGTAGGAAAATTTATTGAAGTATTCTCTCATGCTCTGGATATTACACCGTAAATAGAACATGTAGCAATCAATTTATCGGAGGGATGCCTCCCGCAATCAACTGAAAATCAACTGAAAGCCACAAACTACAGGAAAATAGACACATGTTAATTTATCCGAGGGATGCACCCCGTAAGCACCTTAATATCAACTGAAAACCACAAACTACAGGAAAAGAGACACATGTTAATTTATCCGAGGGATGCACCCAGTAAGCACCTTAATATCAACCGCAAGCCGCAAACTACAGGAAAAGAGACACATGTTAATTTATCCGAGGGATTAGAACCGGGGGGGCGAGGTATTTTGACGGGTCGGTTTTGGTAAAAATGGCTGCTTTGGTTTGCGGGGTTAGTTCGTTGCGGTCTTTGGCCCGGAATTCGGCAAATGTATACTGCTCTCCTGCCAATTTTTTTATGTTTTTCACAACAAGCTCCCGGGATGGTGCGTTCATATAGCGTATATTATTGATCATCACAGATCCAGCCTCTGGACGCCAAGCACCTTGGGTGTAATAATAGGCTCCTTCATGGGTGCCGACATATGTGTACAAGGGGTCCTGGAAAAAATGGCGCCATACCACCTCTGACCGGTTATCGGTAAAATCAATATTCAAATAACACCCGTAGGACTGAAAGTTTTTCGCAAAATTGATATCTTTAACCGGAACTGTCCCCGAACTGTTTACGTACTCATCTGCCAGAATCGAAAAGCCATGACCGCAAGCCTCGTGCTGCACAATGCCCCGAAAGTCATAAGGGTAGTTTTCGGTAGAAGCCGGGCAGATAGCAACCGAACAACCAGTTGTAGAAAAATAGCAAACACCTGCGTAGCGAGTGGAATTGGCAACCAAGACCACTTTTTTGACATCTTTATTTACCAGGGGAACTTTTTCGGCATAACTCTGACAAAGATTATAATCCGTGCTCATATTTGTTCCTTGCTCCTCTAAATATTTGGTATTGAACCTTGTATTGACTTTTTTATCAAGATTGGAAATCCCGCTCTCCTGGGAAAAAGCGTATACAACATATACATTGAAATACTCCCTGTACGATCTAAAAGGCTCTATATCAAAATAATGCTCAACCGCTTCTGTAAGTTTTGCAATATACTTGCCATCACGCACTTCCTGAATTGTAAAACCATCCCCAACAAACACAACATCTACCCCCAACCCGCGGGTCGCACTTTGCAGCTTAACATAACTCCCATCATTATAACTTAATGAATGTTGGGTTACAACAATCTCTGCAGAGGCAAGGCCATTGCTGAGGGAGATGGAAATCTTTCCATCCCGGAAATCAACTCCACCCAACGGATCTGCACTGATAACCATACTCTCTCCCTTTCCTCCACTGCTTTTGGATAAAGTCAGCCACGAGGGTTTGCTATCTACCTTCCAACTCGAAGTAGCATCAATAGCCACAATTTCACTAACATAACTACCATAAAACACCAAGCTTTTGTGGCTTGGCCTTACATAATCATCATAACTATCTCCCAATTCGACTACCTTCTTGAAAACCTGAGGATTATTCCATCCCGAAGTGTTGCTGTAAATCTCTTTTTTCCCCTTGGGAACAATCAAAGTTGTCCTCCCTGTGGTTGGAAACGAATTTGCCAACGGGAAAGGTGTCTCCATCAAAGCCAAAACTGTCTCAAAATTAGTTTGCTTGAAAGCACTGACTCCTATATATTTAAGGGTTTTAGGCAGAGTAAGCCCATCCAGTCCCATACAACCGTTAAAAGCAAAATCTTCAACTTTTTCAAGATTTGCCGGCAGTGTCAGGTGATCAATCAGGCTGACGCAACCATTGAAGGCGGCCCTTCCTATGCTCTTGATGCTCTCGGGCAGATTGATGTCTTACAAGTACTTGCATCCCGAAAAGGCAGCGTACTCGATTGACTGTACATTGGACGGCAAAACCACTTTGTTAAGTTGCATGTAGATATTTTCATCTCCTGTAAAAGCCACCTCTGGTACTTTATTTTCGGGAAGGTTACATAATGACAGGTCAATAACCCTTAAATGGCGCATATATTGCCTGATGGTTGAGAAATCCTCTGCATTAAGGTCACCTTCAAGCTTCAGTCGTTCTGTCTCTGCCATCAATCCCTTGGAAATAACCTCTTCTAACCTTTTATTTTGCGGGATAATCAGGAAATATCCGTCAAAACCCGATTGCCTCAGCTCAATCGAGTCTTTAAGCGACCCACCACCCTTTCGGGAAAAAACGATTGTCCCATATCGGTCATCATCGCCAGAATTTGCTTGTACTTCAAACACATAAGTAGTTTTAACTGCATCATATCCAATAAATTTGACCCATTCCGATCCTTTGGTGATTGCATATTCTGTTTCCGAAGAGGATTGGACTCTGGCATTCAAGGTAAAGCTCTTCTTTTGAAGAGTGACCTTACCAAAAACCGAGTTGAGGAAATAATAGTCTTCCTGATTGATAATCAATGTGTCAGCAATTGTCCCTCCCTTCTCCTTGAGCACCACCTTTGCACTCCTTGGCGCATAAACATTGTTGACATCTATCTCCAGTTCAACTTTGCGTGTTTGCAAAGCCTTGGTTGACAAATACTTTACCCATGTAACCTCTGCCGGGACCACAACATCAAACTCAACGTTGCTCTGCACCTCTGCACTCACTATTCCTCCCATAAAAGGGACATTCACGCTACTTGTATTAACCAGGATTGTATTTTTCATGCTTTGGGAAACAGTGATTTCACGCTGCAGGCTTCCGCAGGTCACAATGATTTTTCCTGTACGGTCGTTTTGAGATGTGTTTTCGCTGATTTCCAACTCAACTGCAGAGTTTCCACTGCCCGAAGCTGGAGTACATGCACACCAGCTGGTTGCGCACGAAATGTTCCAACTGCCGGTGGCCGTTATATTGAAGGTGCTTTTGGATGCCTTTGCATAAAAATAGCATCCCTCGGATAAACTAACAATCAAATCATATACAGGTAATTAGCTTCAAAAAAAAAGCAGCATCCCTCGGATAAATTAACAATCTGCTCATATACTGAGTGTTAGCTTTATTG
>SABC01000084.1 GCA_009929175.1 Bacteroidia bacterium
CATAGCGCTGATCTATCTCTCCTATATCAAGAAACAAATGAGCGAAAAAAATCTTTTCAATCAATTCACCATTCAAGGACTGCTTGACGAGGTAGACCTGATAGAGTGCTTCACTGAACCGGGCAAATCCCTTACAGTAGGCGAGATACTACAAAAGCAAAGGCAGATATTCAAGGATCTGGATGTATTGGCACCTGATGCCATCGCCTCGTTATGAGTATTCGGGAATGCAGGCGGTAAGCCTTGCAAAGGTTTGAAAATCATCTGAAAGCTGCAATCATTAAGAAACCAAGTAGTTATTAGTTTATCCGAGGGATGAATCTTGCAAAGGTTTGAAAATCACCTGAAAACTGCAAACGCCAAGAAGCCAAGTAGTTATTAATTTATCCGAGGGATGCATATTGCAAAGGCTGCAAGATTCTGAAAAGCAGGCACATGTTAATTTATCCGAGGGATGCTACAGCTGTGTCAGAGGCCGAGGATTTTATAGGTTTCATTTAGTGCTTCTTGATTATCGGTGATCATAAGGAGTTTGTCGTTTTCCATTAATGTGGTTTTACCGGTTGGTACAAAGAATTTGCCGGATCGTTTTACCATAACTGCCAGCGTATTTTCGGGTAATCCCAAGTCTTTTAAACGGTTGCCTCTCTTAATTAGTTCGTTTGTAATGATAATTTCTGTGGTAGTTGAAGAAATTTCGTTTGAGAAGTCTACATCAAAATATTTTAATTTATTGATATGAAGAGGCTTCTCAGCAAGATTAAGCCACCTGGCAATCATGGGAAGTGATGTTCCCTGGACAACAAGCGACACTAAAGTACATAAAAATACAATGTTGAAAATCAACCTTGCATGAGGAACTCCCTCAGCAAGTGGAATAATTGCAAAAATAATGGGCACAGCACCTCTTAAACCTACCCATGATATATACAATTTGTCTCTGCCTGCCATTTTACGAAAAGGAAGAAGGCAGAGGAATACAGTTAGCGGACGTGTGAATAAGATCATCAATATGCTGATAATAAGTCCAGGAACTATTATTGGTATTAGTTCGTGAGGGTTTACAAGCAGCCCCAATGTAAGAAACATGATTAATTGGAACAGCCATGCTAATCCGTCAAAAAAATTTAGGGATGATCGTTTATGGACGAATTTTGAATTTCCAATAACCAAACCACCGAGGTAAACAGCAAGAAATCCGTTTCCTTTTGTAAAATAAGTCACAGAAAATATAAAAACACAAAGTGTTAAAACAAGAATTGGATATAATGAGTCATTTCCAATTTTAATTTTGTTGATTATGTAAACAGAAAGTTTCCCGAGCAGTATGCCCATTAATGCACCAATTGCAAGTTGAAGAACTAGAGAACCAGCAGCCAACCAATAATTTGGAGTAGAGTTCATTTTGATTATATCTACCAGAGTCACCACCAGGATATAAGCCATCGGGTCATTGCTGCCACTCTCAAGTTCCAGCATTGGACGTATGTTGTTTTTTAAATTGAGACCTTTTGACCTTAAAATGGAAAAAACAGATGCTGAGTCTGTTGAAGACATGGTTGAAGCCATAAGAAGTGAGGTTAACAAACCCACACCTGCTGATTTCATGGTCATCCCTAAAATCCACCAAATAGTGACGCCGGTAACCAAAGCAGTCATGAATACCCCCACTGTGGCTAATATGATACCTCTGCCCATCACAGGCCTCACCTCAGCGATGTTGGTATCCATGCCACCGGAGAACAGTATGATGCAGAGGGCTATAGTGCCAATGTTTTTTGCTGCATAAATGTTTTCAAATTCGATACCCAGTCCGTCACTTCCAAAAAGCATCCCCACAGTCAAAAAGAGCAGAAGTGCAGGAACCCCGAATTTCGAACTGGCTTTACCAGCGAGGATACTAAAAAAGAAAAGTACCGAAAAAACTAAAAGAAAAAGTTCGATCTGAAAATCCATATTGCAATAAAAACTAGAATTGCTAAATTACAAAAAAACTGCCAAATATGGGATGTCGTTTTAAATTATGCGATACTATTTTTTCTATATTTGCCAGAATATTTGTTGTCTGGCTTCTTACTTGAATTTTTAACATTTTAATAATGTCGTGTTTACGAGTAATTCTTGCTATTGTTTTTCCGCCGTTATCAGTCATAGATAAAGGTTGCGGGTCGGTTGTGATTGTCTTTTTACTTACACTGGCTGGGTGGGTACCTGGCGTGATTGCGGCATTAATAATACTGAACAAGCAAGAGTAGAACCGGCATTTGATTTTTTTAATAGTCGTTAAGTGTTATATTATTCCAGATGTGATTATTATAAGTGAAACAATAGACGTGATCATCCAGAGTGTTATTCCTAGGGCAAAGCTTCTTATGCCAGATTGCTTGATTTGTGCTAACGAAATATTGGACCCAATTAAAAAAAGTGCTATAACCATTCCTCTGCGCCCAAGCCAGCTTAAATGAATGTAACTTTCTCCAAGTGAAGGAAAACTGTTGGTAAATAAAATCACAAAAAGGAAGATAAGAATAAACCATGGGTATTTGATTTTTTGAGAAGAGCAATTTTTGTTAAAAAAAGCAATTACGAAAGAAAGCGGTATTATCCATAATGCACGGATTAGTTTTACTGATGTTGCTACCTGCAGAGCGACGGGCCCATAAACAGCCCCAGCACCTACTACGGAGCTGGTGTCGTGTATTGCAATCGCAGCCCAGTTACCGAATACTTCTTGGCTTAAACCAAGATAGTGCCCGATATGAGGAAATATCAACAAAGCAGCAGCATTTAAGATAAATACAACTCCCAGGGCCAAGGAGTTTTGATGGCTTTTACTTTGAAGGATAGGGGCGACTGCCGCTATTGCACTCCCTCCACAAATAGCAGTTCCTGCAGCAATTAGAATTGAAGTGTTCTTCTCTGCCTTGAATATCTTTCCCAATAGCAGTCCTAAAAACATAACTGAAGTTACAGATATTATTGTCTCAGTAAATCCGGTTCGTGAGGTGTTTAACACATCTTTTAGGTTCATGCCAAACCCCATCAATACAACAGAATACTGAAGAATTGCTGATGTATGGTTAGTAAATTTAGGTGATTGTATTTTTAGTAAGGATAGGATTATCCCAAGCCCTAAGGCTATCGGAGGTGAGATAAAAGGTAAGAGGCAGAGAGCAATTATCACATAATAAAGCCATTCCAAAGAATGCTGAGGGTGTTTCATTTATTTCTACTTTTCTGTTACGCATACAAAAGTAGAGTTGTGATATAGTATAAACAAATACTAATTAGTTTATACCTATAACTAAAAGTTATAATTGAGCAGAAAGGTCTCGAATAGCTCAACTTGTCTGCTTTTGTGACCTAATTTGCAGGCTATTCGTAATTTGCGAGGAATTCTGAACCCGTTTACATTGATTTTGACTAGAGATTTGTGGTACAATTCATTTTTTACAGCCCTCTCCGAAACGATAGCCAAACCATCAAAATCCAGTAGAAAGTTCTTGATAGATTCCGTACTACCTAGATGTATGGGTGTTTTGATCAGGTCAAAATCAATTCCATGTTTGGTAAAAGCATCCTTTATAACCTCCAGTGTTCCCGAACCCTGCTCTCTCAGTACGATTGGAATGCTGGATAAGTCATCTTTTGTAAAGGTTTTCTTCCTGGAATAAACACTGTGGATACCCGTTACAACAATTAATTCGTCATCTAGGAAATCCCTGTACCTAATGCCAGATTGAGAGGTGATGTTTTCAACCAATGCCATGTCAATTTTATTGTCCAGTAAAAGGTTCTCCATTTCGAATGAATTACCGTTTGTTAGAAAAAATTGACCTTTTGGATATTTTTTGTGGAAAGATGCAATTGCTTTTGGTATAATGTATTGTGAAATCGTAGAACTAGCACCGATTTTAAAATCGCCAATTATGCTGTCATTTATCTGTCCTATTTCAAATTCAAGTTCACGATATTTTTGAGCAATAACTTTGTACGAATTATAAATTTTTTTCCCGGCAGCTGTAAGGTAAATCTTATTTCCCTTACGTTCGAATAGGGTTATCTTATATCGATCTTCCAACTCTTGAATATGCCGCGTGATAGCAGGTTGGCTAATAAACATCTGGTCAGCGGCTTTCGAAAAACTAAGATTTTCGGCAACTGACATAAAAACTTTATCCCTATAATCCATAGTAAATCAGTGAAATGTTAATTTATCCGAGGGATGCTGCCTTTGTTTATCATCTTTGCAGACCAAAACGAGATGACTGTAACAAAACCCCGAAACAAATTTAATAAATTTCTGGACTCATCCCTCGGATAAATTAACAACTCTCAGATAATGTGTAAGCTGTGTGAAAAGATTCATTTTCAGTGATATGTTAATTTATCCGAGAGATCAATTCTTTTATGGTGTGTGAAAAGATTCATTTTCAGTGATATGTTAATTTATCCGAGGGATGAATCCTTTAAGTGCTTGAAAATCATCTGAAAACTGCAAGTGCCGAGAAACCAGGTAGTTGTTAATTTATCCGAGGGATGCATACAGTAAAGTTTTTTTTGTTACATTCGCGGTTGCAAGTCGGTAGCTTTCACTACAGTTGATTGATGCCGGTAATAATTTAAAAAAAATTGAAATAATGAGGAATTTATCTCAACACGAGATTGGCTCACTGTTAGCTAATCATTGTGTGGCGGAAGACTGGACCAATGTCTTTGTGTCGGAGAGGTTCTCAGCAGACTTTGTATACAACACCCGGTTCTCGGGAAAGGTTGTACTTGGCCATTTTGAGAAATCTTTTACTATTGCAGGCGGTTTGGTACGCCACTCCGGAATCAGGAATGCCACAATCCACAATTGTGAAATCGGTAACAATGTTCTCATTGAGAACGTGCACAACCACATCTCCAACTACAAAATCGGAGACGATTGCTACATCCAAAACGTGAATGTTATTGCGGTAGAGGGATTCTCTGCCTTTGGCAACAATGTCAATGTAAGTGTGTTAAATGAAATGGGCGGGAGGGAAGTGCCTATTTATGACCACCTTTCCTCTTCACTTGCATACATAATTGCAATGTACCGGCACAAGAAAAATGCTATTGACAGTTTGTGCTCAATGATTGAAAATTACTCCAAGGAAAATGGATCCGATATCGGGACAATCGGGTGCAGAGTAAAGATACTCAATACGGGGACCATAAAGCACGTGAGGATAGGAAGTTACGCAAAAATAGTGAATTGTTCCAGGCTCGAGAACGGAACCATCGTGAGTAATCAGGCTGCTCCGGTTTATGTTGGAGACAGTGTGATTGCCAAGGATTTCATTTTCTCGTCGGGTTCCCATATTGCCGATGCAGCAACCATTTGCAGGTGTTTTACCGGCCAGGCGTGCCATGTTTCCCACAGCTACTCTGCCCATGACTCCTTGATGTTTGCCAACTGCAAATTCGAAAACGGAGAGGCTTGTTCGGTGTTTGCCGGCCCGTTCACAGTCTCCATACATAAGTCCAGCCTGTTGATAGCCGGTATGTTATCTTTCCTGAATGCCGGCAGCGGATCCAACCAGAGCAACCATATGTACAAGTTGGGCCCAATCCATCAAGGAATCATCGAACGGGGTTCCAAAACCACCAGCGACTCCTACATACTCTGGCCGGCAAAAGTAGGGGCGTTTTCCCTTGTAATGGGACGTCACTACAGACACTCAGACACTTCTGACCTTCCATTTTCCTATCTTATAGAAAAATCTGACGAAACATACCTGATTCCGGGAGTTAACTTGCGAAGCGTAGGAACCATCAGGGATGCTCAAAAGTGGCCCCTCAGGGATACCCGCACAGATCCGGACCTGCTGGATATGATCAACTTCAATCTTCTCAGCCCGTATACAATCCAAAAAATGATCAACGGGCAGAGGATTTTGAGGGAGCTGAGGGAGGTTTCGGGAGAGACATCGGAAACCTATACCTATCGCAGTTCAAAGATTAAGAACTCATCGCTCAGGAACGGGATTGTGCTCTACGAAAAGGCGATCAATAAGTTCTTTGGCAATTCGCTCATTAAGAGACTAGAAGGTACAAAGTTCGAATCTATTGAACAGCTAAGGGAGCAACTCAGACCCACGCATCCCCTGGGGCATGGCCAATGGGTGGACCTGTCGGGGCTCATAACGCCGAAAACCGAGGTAGAGAGAATCATTGAACAGACAGAGAAGGGGGAGGTAACTCTCTGCCAAATAGAGGAACGCTTCAGGAAACTGCACCGGGAGTATTACGATATGGAGTGGACTTGGGCATACTCTGCAATGGAAAATTACTATAGCATTGATATTTCGACGATTACTGCAGAGGAGGTCCGGTCGTTTGTAGAGCTTTGGCGGGAGTCTGTGGTGAGCCTCGACGAGATGTTGTACAAAGATGCAATGAAGGAGTTTTCGATAATGTCTATGACAAGTTTTGGAATAGACGGCTCGGAGACCGAAAAACTCAAAGACTTTGAATCGGTACGCGGGGAGTTCGAAAGCAACCCGTTTATCTCTGCAGTCAAGAAACATATTGAGGTAAAATCTGCCCTGGCACAGGAATTGCTTTCCAGAATTTCTACCCTGTAAGCATCCCTCGGATAAATTAACAACATGCAGAGGATGAGCCCATTGCGGTTTTTTGCTCATTTCCAGGTGGCTGCAAGACTCATCCCTCGGATAAATTAACAACTTGCAGAGATTGAGCGTATTACGTAACTGCGTTCATTTTCAATACTGTGTTAATTTATCCGAGGGATGAAAACTGTGAGAGCTGCCTCCCTGCAGGTTATTCCGGTGCAGAGGTTATCCCAGGCCCGAGCCGGCTGCCGGCCCAGTGCAGAGCCAGGCAGCAATTGACTGGAGATAACTTCGTTGCGCCGGCAAATAACCTGCTCACCTTGATTCCATCCCTCGGATAAATTAACAACTTGCAGAGGTTGAGTGCGTTATGGGTTATTGTTCGTTTTTAGTGAGTTGCAGCATGCCGCAAAGTAAAAGCAGGATGGGGCAAACATCAAGTAACCGGGGGCTTTACCAAAACCTACAAATTTTGGTGAAGTTGCCGTGTGGTTTTTATTGCTAAGTGCCACATGATGGGTCATTTTTGGGAAGCTGCAAGCCTCTGCAAGGCAACTGGTTGTTAATTTATCCGAGGGATGGGGC
>SABC01000259.1 GCA_009929175.1 Bacteroidia bacterium
CCTGCCTGAATCATAAAGCCGTTTATAACCCTGTGGAAGAGAATATTGTCATAGAAACGCTCAGATGCGAGTTTCACGAAATTGTCCCTGTGCTTTGGGGTCTCCTTATATAGTTTAATCCTGATTGTTCCGACATTTGTGTTTATGTCAAATACCGGCTCTTCTCCAAGTGCTGCCGGATCGAATGCTAGTGTTGTTGCCATCGTTACTGAATCCTTTTTTTGTAATTGATCATCTTGCTGTTGGTTTCCTTTGTTTCCCTTGCAGGAAAAAAGAGTCAAAGATGTGATTATTAATAAATTGATGATGTTTGATTTCATTGTTTGTCAAGATATTATTATGTGATTTTTTATACCTTTGTATTTTCTGACAAAAGTACCTCAATTGGAAAAACTATGCAAATCAAAAAAATTGCCATACTGTTTTTGTTTGTTGTATCTGTCCTACAACTGAATGCCCAGGGTGTCGGCCTTGTGCTGAGCGGTGGCGGGGCGAAGGGTCTCTCTCATGTCGGTGCCATCAAGGCCCTGGAGGAGAACAATATACCGATAGACTATATAACCGGCACTTCAATGGGGGCAATTGTCGGTGCTTTGTACTCGATAGGGCTCACGCCCGATGAGATGATTCAACTGTTCAAGTCAAAGCAGTTCGAATCATGGTACAACGGAGAGCAGGAGCCTCTTTTCGCAACATATATGTACAGAAGGGACGCTACGCCTGAAATGTTTAAGGTTACTGCAAATCTCAACGGAGCGAAGAAATTTTCACTGAATCTCCCCTCGAGTATTGTAGCTCCATATCCGATGGATCTTGCCGTGATGCAACTCTTTGCATCGCCTGCGGCAGCAGCTGGTTATAATTTTGACAAACTCATGGTACCTTATAGGTGTGTTGCATCAGATGTTGCACGCAAGGCGCCGGTCTCATTCAGGAGTGGGGATCTTGGTTCTGCTGTGAGAGCCTCTATGACCTTCCCTCTCTTTTTCCAGCCTATCGTGATTGATTCTGTACTCTACTTTGACGGCGGACTATACAATAATTTCCCTTGGGATATTATGATCAGGGATTTCAAACCCGGTTACATGATCGGAGTGAAATGTGCATCACAGTTTGCCACCGCACCTAAGCCTGACGACATTGTCTCTCAGATAGAGACGATGCTTATGGTTGAGACCGATTACAATATTCCTGAAGATAAGGGAATCCTTCTCGATATGAGATTTGCCGATGTAGACCTTCTGGATTTCGATAAAATAGACCAGCTTGTACAGACCGGTTATTTCAATATGATGAAGCTTATACCTGAAATAAAGAAGAATGTCACTCAAAGACGCAATGCCGAGGAGCTT
>SABC01000260.1 GCA_009929175.1 Bacteroidia bacterium
ACGCCCATTGCAGGGTAAATTGCATCACATTGTTCAACAATGTCTTCTGTGAGAGGGCTGGCAGATCCGGCCATGAGAATCACAAAAGATAAACTCCTGTTAATTGAGGCTGCAACAGGTGCAATATCGGCCCCAAGACTATGGCCCAAAAGCCCCACTTTTCCGGCATCAATGAAAGGCATGGTTTTGAGGAATTCCGCTGCGGCAGAGGCATCGGCTGCGTGCTCTTTATTAGTGGTATTTATAAAGACTCCTTCCGACTCTCCGGCTCCTCTGTCGTCATATCTTAAAACAGCAAATCCTGCTCTGGTAAGTAAATCTGATAAAACCAGAAATGTTTTGTGGCCAAAAATTGTCTGATTACGGTCAGACGGACCTGAGCCGGATATAAGGACAACAGCTGGGTAATTCCCTTTTTTATCAGGGATGGTGAGGGTTCCTGCCAGCTTAATATTATCTGCTTTGTTTTCAAAAACAACATCTTCTGAAATGTATGGTAATGGCTCTTTGGGCTCCTGTGGTCTACCGGCAACTTTAAAAGGAAACTCTTCTACCCTTGTAAGGTTAAGCTCCATTTTTGTGGTTTTTGAGAAGATCATGCTGCCTGCAATCTCTTTATCTGATTTGAAACTTCCCTGATAATCTGCTCTTAGTGAGCTTAAAGCTATTTTAATACTATTGTCAGCTACAATAACCGAATCCACTTCAATATTAAATGCCTTTTGGTCAACACTGTGCATCAATGCAATGAATTTTCCATTCTCATGTTGTTTGATTTCAAAAGCAATAGTCAGCGAAGAGGTGGGATTCATAATAAGCTTTCCATGCCATTTGCCTTGTACTTGTGCCGTTAACAGATTGCTAAACTGTAAAAGGGTAATGATAGTAATTAAAAGGGCTCTTTTTCTCATATTTTGGTTAGTTTTTGGATAGGATTGCAAAATAGTAATATTTGGAAAATGATAAGTATTTAAAGTGTTACCTTTGTGTAAATTCATCAAAAAAATTAAACCTCATGAAATTTTTCATTGACACCGCAAATCTTGATCAGATAAAAGAGGCCAATGACCTTGGAGTCCTGGATGGCGTTACGACAAACCCTTCGCTTATGGCGAAAGAGGGTATTAAGGGTGAGGCAAAAATTAAACAGCATTATATAGATATATGCAATATTGTTAAGGGAGATGTAAGTGCTGAGGTGATTGCGACAGATTTTGAGGGGATGGTAAGAGAGGGTGAGGAGCTGGCAGCCCTTCATGAGCAGATTGTTGTCAAAGTCCCTTGTACAAAAGAGGGTATTAAGGCAATAAAATACTTTAGTGAGAATGGTACCAGAACAAATTGTACA
>SABC01000085.1 GCA_009929175.1 Bacteroidia bacterium
CTGGGCTGCCCAGTTAAGCACATGGATCGATATCCTAAGGAAAGTATTGACCGAACATTCATTTGAAGAGATTTATCCATATTACGAATGGATGCAGGTAAACATTCCCCTCTTCTCGTTGGTATCATTGAAGATGGATCCATCCGGTTATTCACCACAGCACCATGGGAAATAAGCAGGAGCAATATTTCGAGAACTGGAAAGAAGAGATCCAGGCGAGCATAATGGGAAGCAACACTGTTGCAATTGCCATCTTCAAGACCAATGGCGATTTACTATTTGCCAACAGTGCTATCAAAACTCTTTTCGGAGATTTAGAGCCCAGCAAAAGTCTCCTGAATCCACCCTTTGAAAAGTTAGCCACCATACAACAGCAAGAGGCATTGATTTACAAAGGTTATCTCACTTTTGGCGATTATTCTTCGGTAAACAGCTCCATCATGTCCGAAATCTACAAAAAAGGGGACCATATCTTGATAACAGGAGGGGTGGATGCAGGACAACTGATGCATCAGAATATAATGATGCATAACCTCAACAGGGAGATAAACAAACTGCAAAGACAATTGATCAAAGAGAAGCACTCCCTGGAAATAACCCTAAACCAACTCAACGAAGTCAACCGGGAACTTAACCTTGCCAATGCCACAAAAGACAAGTTTTTTTCACTCATTGCCCACGACCTCAAGAACCCCTTTAATTCACTAATCGGATTTAGTGATTTATTGCTGCAAAACCTAAGTATAATGGATCCAAAGTCTGTCACAGACATGGTATCTTATATAAACAATACAAGCAAATCCACATTCCTTCTCCTGGAAGATCTCCTTTTATGGTCCAAGAGCCAGTTGGGTCGACTGAGTTTTAATCCACAGGAAGTTTTATTCACTAACCTTTGGAACGACATATCGGAGAACCTCTCCTTACTTGCATTGAAAAAAGGAATAAGCTTCAATATGAACATTGATTGCAATAGCTCCTTTTATTGCGACAAGGATATGATCAAGACTGTTTTGAGGAACCTGGTCACTAACGCCATAAAGTTTTCCCACGAAAACACCCATATTGGAATCAATGCACACTGTTCCCAAAGCTTAACAACTGTAGAGGTTAAAGATTCTGGTGTGGGAATAGAACCATCCCGTATAGATACCATTTGGCAGATAGGTGGGAAAAACTCAACACCGGGAACTAACAATGAAAGCGGATCAGGCCTCGGGCTGGTTCTTTGCAAAGAGTTCATAGACCTCCACAACGGCCAGATCTGGGCAGAGAGCACATTAAACCAAGGGAGTTCCTTCTTTTTTACCCTGCCAAAAAAACAATCTGATTAAACCATAACAAAACACAAGATCATGAAAATTACAAAAGTTTACGATTGTGATATTAAAGAGACTCCGCATAAAATGGATATCAGGAACATCTACAATCACGAAAATGCCCAGGTTATGCATATAACCCTAAAGCCTGGAGAAGCTTTGAAACCACATATTACTCCTGTAGATGTCTTTTTTTATATCCTTGAGGGTAACCCCACTGTTCTCATTGGAGAAGAAAAGACCGAAGTCAGCAAAGACAACCTGGTAGAAAGCCCAAAGGACATTGTCCACTGCTTGTACAATTACTCTGACGAAGTGGCCCGGATACTTGTTGTGAAGGCTCCACGTCCAACCTCGAATGCAAAGTTCTTGTAAAAAAAAAGGCGTCTGCCACTGGCAGACGCTTTCACTTACATTTGAAAAGAATTTATCTTTTACTCTTTCGAGGCGATTTGCTATGCTAAACTTACATTTACTGCATTTAATCCTCTTCTTCCTTGTTCGAGATCAAATGTGACCTGATCATTGTCTCTGATCCTGGTTTTTAGACCTGATGAATGAACGAAATAATCCGTTCCTGTTTTCTCGTCCTTGATAAAACCGAATCCTTTGGTTTCATCGTAGAATTTTACTGTTCCTTTGTTCATGTTAAAAAATTGTGTCCTGCGAAGGTATGGAATAAAAATTAATAAACAATTTTTTTTTAATATTTTATATTCATTTCATTCAAAAGACTTTTAAAAGTCTCCTTAACACTGGTAATCCTGTCGGCCCTGAATGCGTTTGAGCCGGCAAAAGCATACCCTTTGCGGAAGTTACCCTTGAATGCACTGTAAAGTGCTGCAATTATGCAGTATGGGCTTTTGGTGTAATCACAGGTTTTTATACAATGGAATGGACAAGACTTGGGTTTTTCCAAACCATTCTTTACCCTGTTCAGGAACTCCGAAGAGATTGCCCTGCCGGGCAATCCCACAGGACTCTGGATAATCTCAATATCCGATTCGGATGCCTTTAGATAGCTTTGCTTGAACTTTAATGAAGCGTCACACTCATTGGTTGTAACGAAACGACTACCCAACTGAACTGCTGAGGCTCCCAAATCCATAAACCTCTTAGCATCGGCACCGGTATAGATTCCTCCTGCTGCAATAACCGGAATCTTGCGGCCGAGCTTCTGTTCCACACCTTTGAGACTATCGAGCAACCTTGGTAAAAGTTCTTCCAAGGAGAAACCAGAATCCTCTATCTGTTCTGCTTTGTAACCAAGGTGACCTCCGGCAGCAGGCCCCTCCAAAACAAAAGCATCGGGAATGTAATTGTAATTCTTGACCCATTTATCGCATATAATCATTGCAGCCCTGGACGAAGAAACTATGGGAACCAGTTTGGTCGTACTGTTTTTTTCCAGGTACGAAGGAAGGTCCAACGGCAGTCCTGCACCGGCAAAAATCACATCAGCTCCGGATGAAATTGAGGTCCTTACCATATCGGCAAAGTTGGAAAGGGCAACCATTATATTGACCCCTATGACACCTTTTGCCATCTCCCTGGCTTTCCTTAACTCCTCTTTTAGCCCGAATATCGAGGCTTGGGCAAAATCCAAAGAGTGCTTCCTGTACAACAATCCTAAACCAGCGCAAGAGATCACACCAACCCCACCCTCGTTTGCTACTGCAGAGGCCAAGCCCGACAGTGACACTCCTACACCCATACCGCCTTGGACAATGGGAAACTTAATTTCCAGATTACCTATTGAAAAATTATACATCTTTTTTGTGGGCAATGTAAACATAAAAATGAAAATCCATACAATCCCCTGCAAAAAAAACACCTTACTATCATATATGACTCATTATATGACTTTTAACAAGAAATGAAAATTACACACTTAATCAACAGTATGTATATTCAACCCAATTTTTCAGGCAAAACCGGCTCATACGGAACTAAAAACCAAAACCGGCTGCCAGATCCTGGTTTGGACCACAGTTCAATGCTACCACCCAGCATACTTGCATATGCTTTGACAATGGAAAGGCCTAATCCTGCCCCTTCATAAGGCCTGTTGATTGAGTGTTCTGCTTGGACAAAACGGTTGAAAACCATCTCCTGTTGTTGAGGCTCTATCCCTATTCCGGTATCCTCTACAAAAAAAGTAAGACTACCCATAGAGTATTCGTAACCAAAGGTCACTGATCCCGAATTGGTGTATTTGATAGAGTTTTTCAACAGATTGGAGTATACAGATACAAGCTTAATCCTGTCTGTGTATATAAGCGACTCCTTACTGGACAGTGCTTTAGAACAAAACAAATTCAAATCTTTATCCCTCGCCTGTTTTTCGAACAATTTTTCCAGATAATCCATGATTTCATTAAGATTTATCTGGCTCTTTTCCAGCTTAACCTGACCAGCTTCTATTTTGGAAATCTCAATAATGTCATTCAGTGTTCCCAGGATCCTTTCACTGTTCTCCTTTAAAAGATCCATATACACTTCCCTCTCATCGTTTTGCAAATCATCGGATTTGAGAACGTCTAGGAATCCTGTAATCACATTGAGTGGAGTACGAATCTCATGGCTGAGGTTTGCAAGGAAAGAAGATTTGAGCCGGTCACTTTCAAGGGCCCTGCTGGCTGTTACAATCATCTCTTTTTCCCTTGCAACATCCGATGTTTCGTCTTTTAGGATAACGAGTCTGCTTCCTGGATAATTATCAATATACTGCTTTTCTATTGAATAGTATTTAACTCCTTCTTCTCCATAAGTTTCAATAGTTACCTTAGGAGAATCCTCGAGAAGTGCATTCCTGATTTTTGCATCGATATGAGACATCTTGTCTAGGTACATTCCCGACAACTCTCCATTTCCGATACCAGTGTGGATTCTGGCTGAGCGGTTAATATCCTGGATCCTGTTAAACTGGTCCAACACTATTATACCCTCCCTGATAGACTCCAGTAGCCTCTCCCTTGCAACAGGCACCAGATCCAGAAACCTCATGCCAATTATGGCAGATGCAAAGAACAACCCACTCAGCATAATGCTTAGCGGAACCAGGTCAAAGCCGGGAACGATATTGAATCCTGTAAGGTAAAACAGACTAGCAATCCAGGGACATAGGGATGCGGCAAAAATTGCAGATGTCTGCAGTTTGAAAGCAAACATATGTCCTGCAGTAAAACGGAGCAAATAAAAAGTAGCCACTGCAAACAGAACATAAATGTATCCGGCGTAACCAATCCAAAATGCAATGCCGTGGAAATACTGGGTGAGGTTTGTGTCAGGATCGATTGGGGCAAAACCGGTCCAAACAAGATTGTGATGCTCATTGGTCCACGCCAGGAACAAAACCACAGACGGGAAAATTGAAAACAGTACATATCTGGTTTTGGTAAGGAAGTTGTCCTTGCCCACAAACCTGAATATAAAAAAGGTATACAACAAAGGAGTGGACAGGGCCCCCAAATATGAAATCTTGGACCATAAAATTTTGGCTTCAATTGTTGGAGAGGCTGTTTCAAATATTATGCAAAATGCCCAGTATCCGGCTGACAGCATCAGCCTGGAAAGTTCTGCCGCACCTCTGACTCTTCTCTTTTGCCATGCTATGTATGCTACAAAAAAGGAGACTCCGGCCGAGACAAGGAAAAGTAAAGAGATTAATGTAAAGCTGTAATCACTCATCAAATGCTACCTTTGCGTAATTCAATCCCATATAATCGTATATAAAACGGAGGCTTTGCAGCCTTGAAAGGAATTCATTATAATCCCTCTCCCTGCGAGGAGACCATACAACTTCCGCCAAAGCAGCCGCCCTTGGGTAAACCATGTATTCCACATGCTCCGGTGTTTTCATATACTCCGTCCATACATTCCCCTGTGCACCCATGATATAGTGTGCCTCTTCGTTTGTAAGACTATCGGGGACAGGTTCATAACCATAAATTTTCTCTAGAGTGGTTAGTCCTCCGATTGCCAAAGGCTGAGTCTCGGGATCGGCCTGGTAGTGATCAAGATAACAGTGCGTTCCAGGTGTCATGACCACATAATGGCCCATTCTGGCTGCCTCAATTCCTCCTTTTTCACCTCTCCACGACATGACTGCGGCATTGGAAGCCAACCCTCCCTCAAGGATTTCGTCCCAACCAATAAGCTTGCGGCCATTTGCCGATAAAAATCTTTCTATCCGCTTTATAAAGTAACTCTGTAGTTCGTCTTCATCTGCTAAACCTTCCCTTGCAATCCTGTCCTGGCATAAAGGACACTCTTTCCATTTAGTTTTTGGAGCTTCGTCACCACCAATGTGAATGAACTCCGAAGGGAACAGATCCAGTACCTCAGCCAAAACATCTTCAATGAACTCAAAAGTATTTTCCTTACCTGCACACATGATCTCTTCAAAAACACCCCATCGGGTGGCAACCTGGTACCCCTTGCCTGTACAACCCAAATAAGGATAGGCAGCCAATGCAGCAAGAGCGTGCCCGGGCATTTCAATTTCGGGTATCACGGTAATATACCTGTCCGATGCATATTTTACTATTTCGCGAATTTCTTCCTGGGTATAGAAACCTCCGTGAGGAGTACTGTCAAAAAGGTCGGAACTCCTTCCATGGCCAACAAGCGTCTCCTTCCTCACCGAGCCGGTTTCAGTAAGCCCTGTATATTTTTTTATCTCAATCCTCCATCCCTGGTCTTCGGTCAGATGGAAATGAAATTTATTGAGTTTATGCAAGGACATGTAATCTAGGTATCTTAATACAAACTCTTTTGACATGAAATGGCGGCAAACATCCAAGTGAAGCCCCCTCCATCCAAACCTGGGAAAGTCGTAAACCTCTCCTGTGTTTACGAGCACCTTGCCTTTTGACAGACTGCGGGGTAACATTTGAAGCAGAGTCTGCATTCCGTAAAACAATCCCGGATATGTCGAAGCTTCGAGAAAGACCTTATCCTTTGAAACTTTGATACGATATCCCTCTGCGGGTATCAACGAATCCTGGGAAAGCATAATGTTGATTGAGTTATTTCTAATCTTTCCTGTTCCGTCGATATTCTTTATTTCAGTCCCCAGATTAACTTTCAGATATTCAAGGAAAGCTGCAGAAATATTATCAAACTGCTCTTTTTCAAAATTATAAACCAAGAATGTAGCTTGATCTATGGCAAAATGTTTATCATAAAAGACCGATTCCACCGGTTTAGGTATTATCGGGAGAGAGACCTCCCTGCCTTTACACCCTGTTAAAAAGTAGAGGATACTACAAAATAAGACCATGATGTTGATAATATTACGCATAATATGCTTGTTTAATAATATAAATAAAACAGTCCCCAATTTAGTTAAAAAAAAGAAATATAATATTAATCGAACAACATATATGATGTTATTGTTAAAAAAAGGGAAACAATAACATTTTAATAGATAATAATTACAAATTTAGGAATGGAAAAATACAGGATAGTACACGACATGATTATTGAAAAAATGGAGAAAATCGGGATTCCCCTCATGAGGGTCAGTATCGGAATAATATTCTTTTGGTTTGGTGCTTTGAAATTTTTTGATGGCATGAGCCCTGCACAAACACTTGCCATAGAAACAATTGATCTAATGACATTTGGATTGTTTACAGAAAAAGTGATAATCTACGGACTTGCATCGTGGGAAGTGCTTATTGGAATTGGCATGCTTTTCAATCTGTATATCAAACAAACAATTTTACTGCTCTTCTTACAAATGGCCGGCACTTTCATGCC
>SABC01000086.1 GCA_009929175.1 Bacteroidia bacterium
TAAACAGATGAAACGCGACTTTTCGTGGGGAGGAGAAGACAACATCGAAATCATGATCAGCCCGTTCAACGACAACCGCAACGGATACTCATTCGTAACCAACCCCAACGGAGCCATGGCCGACAGTTGGCTTGGAGGAGACGGCGGCAACAGCTACAACACCGACTGGAACTACAACAATCTGGACCTCCCCGGAGGGGTCCTCAAAGTACACGAAATAGGAGGCCGCATAGACTACGCCCTCAACCCGCACCTAAACTCCTCACTATTTGCACAATGGAACAACGAATCCGAAGAGATCCTGCTCAACTACCGGATCAACTGGATCCCCAAAATAGGCAGCTACTTCTATTTTGTTGTAAACCAAAACATCAGCACCCACGACAACCAAATAAAACTCACCAGGACCACAATACTGGGCAAACTCATATGGCGATTTGCCATTTAAAAAAAAGAAAAATGGAACAAGTGATAGGATTTCTCAACCAACTAAAAGAGAACAACAACCGTGAATGGTTCGAAGAGCATCGTGCAGAGTACCTCCAGGCCAAAAACACATTTGATACCTTTGCCCAAAACCTCATAGAAGGCATCTCTGCCTTTGACCCAACCATCAGCAACCTCACCCTCAAGGATTGCACCTACCGCATATACCGCGACACCCGCTTTGCCAAAGACAAAACACCCTATAAAACCCATATGGGAGTGTACATCGCACCCTACGGCAAAAAAAGCGGCTACGCCGGTTACTACTTCCATATAGAAGCCAAAGAGAGTAACTATATTGGAGGACACATCCTTACAACCGGCTCCTACCGGCCGCCAAAAGAACTACTTAAAAGCATACGTGAAGAGGTGATGCTCAACGGGGAGGAGTTCCTCGACACAATAACCAAGGCAGAGGGGTTCCACCTCGAACAACACAACACCCTCAGCAGGATACCTTACGGATTCCCGCAAGACTCCCCCTACTCACAATATTTCAAACTAAAAGATTTTTTCGTAACCAAAGAGATTGACAATAATTTCTTAAATTCACCAAACCTGCTTAGCAACACAATTGCTGAATTTAAAAAAACAACGGCTTTCAAAGATTTGTTAAACAAAGCAATCCAGTATGCCTATGAAAACGGTATTTAAAAAACGGGCAATTCAGTCAATAAAGGGCTGTATTTTTTTGACAGTAATTCTATTGCTGGGAGTCTCCTGCGATAAGGACGGGAATGAAGATCCTGTATACGATGGGAAATGGGTTTATGAAAGCTCCACACCCGAAATCGACCAGTCATATTTCCAATCCTACATAGAGATATTCCAGGACCGGACCTTTGTGATTTACGATAGTTCAAGATCTTTGACAATAGAGGGAGGTGAAAACAAAGTTACTCCCAACGGATTGACCATAACAGACCCCGAAACAAAAATAACATACTCGTTCAAGCTGCTTGGCAAGAAAGACAACAAACTAACATTGAGGACAGCTTTTTTTGGACCGCAGACAACACTGACTCTCAAGCTTTCCGGAACCTGAAAAAAGCTAACGAATTCAAAAAAAGGCCCAAAATCAACATCCAACCCAACAAAGGAGCAATATCCCAAACAGAGGCCCCTTTGAAAATCACCATTCTGGAACTCTCTATCCCATAATAAACCGGATTTACGAACCTGGTTGCAGCTGCCCATTGGGGCATACTGCTCAAATGAGTGAACATGGAGCTAAGCATTATCAAAAGAATCAAAACAATTGTAAGAATATAGACAGCCCTTAGCTGCGTATTGGAATATGACGCAATTACAAAACCAATCCCCAATAAAGGGAAAAGGAAAACCATGTTCACAATCAAATAACCTGCAAACGACCCCTGGTTTTCCAATCCATAAACCAATTTGCAGAATAACAGGCACAAAATAATTTCAAAAAGGCACAATAAAACAAAAAAGATAAATTTTCCCGAAAAATAGACGAACCTGTTTATTGTTGTAGCCCTAAGTTGCTCTTCCAAACCACTTTCCCTCTCTTTAACCAGATTCAGGGTAACAAGCGCTGTTCCGATCAATGTTATCACCAAGACTATCAATGAGATTAACGAAAAATGATTGTACCTCCTTCCCGCATTGAACAGAGTCTGGAAAACCACGGGCACATCGTCTGACAGGAACAGTATTTTCTCCGTACTGTAGAGCGAACTCAAAGCCCTCCTGGGAAATGTTCCGTCCAATACAATCTGCACTCCTCCAGGTGCAAAACATACAATCAAATCGAGGCTCCCCCTGTCCATTTCTCTCTCTGCCTCCCACATACTCCCAAAGTAAAACACACTTTCGAAAAGCCTGCTATTGGATAATTCTCCTAACATCTTTTGGGATTCGTAACTCCCATCCATATCACAAACACCAGCCCGGAACCTTGTGCTTCCGTCAAAAGAGAGAGGAATTACACCCAATAAAATGATCGGACATGCAGATACCAAAAACAACAGCACCCTGTTTCTTACAAGCTGCAAAAACTCTTTGAATATGGTAGCAATCAACAATTTCATTTCCTGAAAAAATTCCTTTTGAACAAATAAATAGTTACTAAAAAAAGTACTAAAGCCTGCAACAACAAAATAACCAAGTAAAAAGAACTATCCCCGACAGAAGTTTCCCTGAACATCAAACCCTTGTATGCTTCAATGAAAAGGGTGCCGGGCATGTAGCGGGCAACAGGAATAATAAAAGAACTCATTGATTGCAGAGGATAAATAAACCCGGAGAAAAAGACATTAGGTATAAATACAAACAGCCAACATCCAATCAACAGCTCCAATTCGCTTTTTACCACAGAAGCGATGAAAAGTCCCAAAACCATTGAGTTTAAAGAAAATAAAAAAGTAAGGAGGAAAAAGCCTATAGCCGGACCAAAGTTCATACCTATACCAAACATGAAAAGCGAAACACCAAACACAGTCAGGCCATGTAGCAGAGAAACAAGCAAGTAGGGCAATGCCTTGCCAACCAGGATCTCACCCATAGAGGCAGGTGTGAGCAGCAGCATCCTCGCAGCACCCCTCTCCCTCTCCCTGTTCACACTCATTGCCAGCATTATAGAAGAAACGATAATCAATGCAATCATAATCAGGCCGGGCAGAGGAACCCATTCACTTTTAAGTTCAGGATTATATTTAAACCTTACCCCAACATTATACCCTCCCCCGATAATTGCAAAAAGTGTTTGTGAAACAGCCTCCGACAAAACCAGGTCGGAACCGTCCAGGAATACAACTATCTCTCCCCCTCTGTGCAGATTATCCGGTACAACAATTACAAACTTCATATTTCCCTTTACAAAAGCTGGCAGGATTTCATTTTCCGAAACCAGTTCCCCGGCAAAAGAGAATTGCTTGCTTTTATCCAGTTCATCAATCAAACTGCGGGAATACACAGAATTACTCCGGTCAAGGACTGCAAAATCCAAATCCAGCAATTCAAATCTCAGCACATTACCCAGAATCCCCACGATCACAATCGGCAACACCAACAGAATTGAAAAGCTAAGCTTGTCCCTGTAAACAGAGACAATCTCTTTGGTTGCTATCTTAAAAACCTTCATCATCCTAATTTAAAATTCCCGGACTTTCAATGGCAATCTGCCTGTCGCACATTTCTGATTCGGACAGGTAATGAGAGGTTACCACAATTGCACTCCCCATTTGGGACATATAATTGATCCGGTCCCAAATTATTTTACGGGTAATTGTGTCTACCCCTGCAGTAGGTTCGTCTAGTAACAACAGGGAAGGATTGTTCATGATTGCTATTGAGAATGAGAGCAGCTGCCTCCAACCGGCTGTCAACCGGTCGACTCGCTTGTTTTTAAATTGCCCTAATTTGAATTCATCGCAAACATATTGGAACTTGGCTTCTATTACACTACTTACCAAACCATTGACCACCCCATAGTAAACATAATTCTCCTTGGCTGTCAGGTTTTCAAGCAATGCGCAGCTTTGGCTCATGTATCCCAAACGCTTTCGTGCCTGCAGAGCCTGGCCGGACATGTCAAAACCCGAGACAAAAACACTCCCCTCAAACGGAACGAGTATTCCACACAAGATTTTCATCAAAGTAGTCTTTCCCGAACCGTTGGGCCCGGTGACAGCGACCTTCTCACCCCTGTAAAGCCTCAAATCCACCCCCTTGAGTGCAAGGAAAGAACCATACCTGTAAGACACCCCCGAAGCATTCAATACCACACTATCCATATCAATTGTTATCCTTTATAAATTCTGCCAAAGCATGGTTGAGTAACTCTTCGTAGAAGTGTCCCGACACATGACCTTCCCCTTTGACATTTGCAAGAACTTTGTAAAACAACTGGTTTCCTTCGTGCATAAAAAGCAACCTGTCCACATAATTCAACTCTTCGTAATAGTGGGTACTTGCAATAATAGTAACACCATTGTCACGCATTCTTGAAAGCTCTTCCCAAATACTCTCCCTGGAACCAGGATCGATTCCGGTGGTAGGTTCATCTAAAAACAGAACCCTTGGAGAGTGTACCATTGCACAAATAATTGCAAGCTTTTGTTTCATTCCGCCGGACAACAACCCTGTGAGTCTCCCCGAAAAATCCTTGAGGGAGTTCCAAAAAACAGAACCCGGTAAATAATCCAGGTCAGATCCATACATCCCGGCAATAAATGAGATGTTTTCCAGTACCGTAAGATCGTTGTACAAAGAGAATGTCCCCGGGACATAGCCAATCAAACTCCTTATTTTGCGGTACTCTGCCTTGGTATCCATACCCCCGATCAACACCCTGCCTTGGTAATTCCTGTCCAGGGTTGTCAGTATGTCAAACAAAGTAGATTTACCGGCACCGTTGGAACCGGCAACACCAACAAGAGCACCGGGAGGTACTCCAAAATTGAGATTAATCAAAGCGATTTGTCCCGAATAATACTTGGTCAATTGAGAAACCTCTATCATCACGGACTATTGTATAGGAACAAGTTCGCCCGGCATACCGGGTTTTACAGAACCATCATTTTCCAGTGAAACCGTTACTTTGTAATGCTGACCAACCCTGCTTTCCCTGGTTTGCACCATGGAGGGCAAAAATTGTGGCCTTTCCGACACATGAACGACAACTCCGCCATAATGCTCCATATTGCCCTTTGGTCTGTCACAAAACACCAACACAGAATCTCCGGGAGTGATTGAAAACAAATCACTGCCGGGCACCCAGGCCATGAAATTGATTGTACCGCTTTTAGCAAGTGAGATCACAGGAGTCCCCTCTGCAACATACTCCCCTTCCTTGACATTTATCTCCAAAACATCGGCCCGGAAAGGAGTTCTCAAATAGCATCGGCCAATCCTTTCTCCAATCATTTCCAACTCCGATTCCATAGCCCCGATCTGAGACAAAATTGCCCTCTCATTCCTTGCCAGCCCCGATTTTGCAGCCTCGTACTCTTTATGCACAAGAGAAATTTTATCCCTTACAGGATTGGCCATAGTTTCATTGGCACTCCCTGATCTTATCAGGTTTTCAATTCTGGAAAGTTCACCTTCCAAGGCTATCTTCTTTTCAATCAAGACAGCCAACTGAGCAGAGACATCGGGGAGGGAAGCCCTCAAGGCCTCTATTGCAGAGGTTACCCTCTCCCTCTCCAAAGCCAGCAAAGTTGTGTCCACTATAGCAACAACCAATCCCGAATCACACACATCGCCCTCATTTACAAACATCGCTATAACCTTCCCGGTACCTCCGGCAGGAAGCAACAGCTCTTGTGCCTCGAAATTGCCATAATAACGCACTCCATCAACCCGGTTGCATGCACTGCAAAGCAAAAAAGTTGAAGTAAATATGAAAAAACTCCTAAGTGAAAACAAAACCATAAGAACCCTCCTGTATTAAAATTCGGTAACTATCCTGTTCTTTCTTATCCTGGCCCTTAGCAACTCCAGCTTATCTCTTTCCATTTCTAAAAAGGCACTCCTTTCTCCCGACAAAGCTTTTGTAACCTCAGCCGAAGAAACCTCCCCGAGGTTGTGCAGCCCAATCACAGCCCTTCTGATCTCTATATGTTTTTCCAACAACACCAAGTCGTTGGATATTTTTCTTTCCAGATTCTCAATCTCTCCCTCTGCATTTGCTACGAGTGCACCTCTCTTTGACTCCGCCGAACTCCTTGCAATTTCCAACAGTTTTCCTTTGTATTCAAGTACTTTCAGTTGGTTTTTATGATCTCTCCAACCGGTAACAGGGATTGCCAAAGTAAAACCAGCAACACCATACAAACCGGGAGAATTATCGAACAAATCCAAGCCGGGACGAGCATAACCGCCAACTCCAAAAACATATGCCCTCGGCCTTGCCATAGCAAGGGATAATTTTGAAGAGGAGGCATTCCTCCTATTTTCAATATCCAGCCTCTCCTCAAAAGGATCAGGAAGTTGCTCCGGTTGAGACATTGGATGTGGAACTACCAAAGAATCACCAACACCGATTTCCTTACCCGTTACTGCCGACAACACCCCCCTTACCTGCAAATCTTTGGAAACAATATCGTCTCTTTGGAATTTAAGTTCTTCCAAAGCCAATTCCAATTGCAAAACATCTGTTATCAAAACCTTGCCATTATCAAATAAAGCCTTTGCATTCCCGACCCGCTCTTCAATCATATCTATCTGCGAGTTTATTATCTGCAAACTCTTGGAAAAAAGCAAAATAGTAAAGAAAAGGTCGTCAACGCCATTCTCCAGCAAAACCCTCTCTTTATATAACTCATTTATTTGAACCTCCTTATCCAGCCCTGCCAGCTCCCTTTTATACCGGAATTCCCCACCATCATACAACTGCTGTTTGACAATAAAACCACTCCGGTACTGGTCTTTTGCCAATGGAATAAAATCGAAACCAAATTCCAGAGCACTATTAGGGTCCGGAACATCGCTCTGGTAAGAAAATACAAAAAAGGCAGAGACCTGAGGTTTCACCATCTTTTTCAGATAAGAAACCTTTGCCTCTGCCTCCAGTCGCAAAACTTGATTTTTATGCCCTATACCATGATT
>SABC01000261.1 GCA_009929175.1 Bacteroidia bacterium
AAGGATCCTCAACCATTGAAAGATGCTGCAACAACAGTCCTTTCTGTGATAGCAATGTTCCTGATGGTGCGCAGGTTTATGGAGCAGTGGGTGCTTTGGGTTGTGGTAAACGTTATCAGCGTTGTAATGTGGGTATATGCCCTGGCGTCGGGAGAATCCCACTCTGCATTGATGGTAATAATGTGGCTGTTCTACCTGGCCAATTCAATCAATGGCTGGGTCACCTGGAACCGGTTGTCGAAAAGTAGGCAATAATTTCTCCGGCAGCTTTCTTCCCGATTATTTTGGACAGTTCTTCCAGCGGAGCCTCTTGGATCTTCTTTAGGCTTCCATATTTTTTAAGTAACTTTCGTTCACTCTTTTCCCCGATACCAGGGATCAACCTGAGTTGGGACAACACCTGCTCCTTGCTCCGTTTGTTGCGGTGATGGGTGATCCCAAATCGGTGGGCCTCATCCCTCAAGTGCATGATTATCCTTAAAGTAGGAGAGTTCTTATCCAGGAAAAGAGGGTGGGGGTCTCCAGGGATAATCAGCTCTTCGAGTCTTTTGGCAATACCTATGATTTTGATTTTATTCTCCAGGCCAAGCTCCCTCAACGCCTCCCAAGCAAAACCAAGCTGCCCCTTCCCTCCGTCAATGACAATGAGTTGAGGCAGAGTAGCTCCCTCTTCCAGCAGCCGGGTGTACCTGCGGTTTACAACCTCTTTCATGGAGGCAAAATCATTTGCTCCTACAACTCTTTTTATGTTGAAATGACGGTAGTCGCCCTTGCTGGGTTGTCCGTTTTTAAAAACCACACATGCAGCAACTGCAAATTTTCCTTGTATGTTTGAGTTGTCAAAACACTCAATATGTATAGGAAGCTCATCCATACCAAGGTCTTTCCTGATACTTTCGAGGAGCTTCTCCTTATGTTCCTGAGGTCGCAGCATCTCTTCCTGCTTTTGCCGTTCTTTTCCAAACAGGGTTGCATTCTTTGTACTAAGTTCCAAAAGGTAAAGCTTGTCTCCCCTTTGAGGGATATGTGATTTCTTGGTAAGACTTTCCGAATCGGGATAGCAAGACAATATGATTTCACGTGAAGTGTCTCCGAATTTCTCGTGCATCTCAGTGATAAAACGGGTCATTATACTGCCCGGAATCTCATCAATAGGGACTTTGAATTCCAGGTTGAGAGACTGTATTATACTTCCGTTGACCACCCTGATATAATTGCCATAGTTTCCCGTTGCTCCTGTTACCAGGCTGAACACATCCACGTTAGAGATGCTTTGGTTTACAATTACAGATTTGCTGTAGTGATTCTGGAGCAGTTCCAGTCTCTCCTTGTA
>SABC01000262.1 GCA_009929175.1 Bacteroidia bacterium
TGTCTTGGGGGAGAAGTAGTAAAAAATGTTTCTATGACGGTTTCTCTGCAGTGAAGATGCCAGTTTCTCATGGTAGTTGCTAAAAACATCCGTTTTTTTAAGATGTTTTCCGTCAGTTACCAGACAATACTGACACCCGACAGAACAAGAACCCTCTGCAGGAGAGACCTCAAGGACGTTTGTGGGGCAGATTCCTGTATAGTTGTGAATTTCCAGCTCCTGTTCCGGATCTGTCAATACAAGGTTGTAGCTTGTCGCGGGATTGAGCACTCTGTTTTCAAAGAGACTCCTGTACCATTCAGAGCCCTCTTCCAGTGCTGAGCCTACATCTTCCGGAACAGGATAATCTATCCCGAGATTGTCAAGCATTTTAGTGTTTATGGTTATAGGTTTAAAGTTTTCGAGTTCGTAGCAGCTAGTCAGATTGGTCAGTTTTTTAAATTCTGTCATCGATATTATATGGTAAAATCGTAATTTTCATTGTAAATATAAGATTCTGAATAGCATTGTGCAATTTTTCTGTCGTCCTTCCTGTTGGTTATCTCAAACGAGGATGTCCTGAATAGTCCGGCACCGAAGAAATTGTTGTCAAGGCAGAGAAGGGTTCCAGTAACATAATCGCAGAAATGATCATCACCAATGGAAGCTTTGACTCTCCTCTGTTTTATGTATGGCTGGAGAACCATATCTCTGACACTTCCCGAAGAGTACAGCTCCTCCCACTCTGCAGCACTGCAGTGTACTCCTGCGTACACCTTCTCGCTTTTACCCAACAGAGAGTGTTTAAGGAGCCATTGGTCCTTATCGTGCCGGGCCTTTTCCATGAAATCTTCCTGAAGGTATGTGTATGTGGGAATCAGATAACCACGGAGGAACTCCCTCTCCGAATTGTCGAGAAATCCTCTTTGAAATCCATCATCACACAATATTGCAAGGAATCGTTTGTCATGAATGAGGAAGATAGTCCGCATGTCGTTAAGGGCATTGGATCGGGCAAGAACTTGAATCGAGTTTTCACTTAAAGATTCAATCTCCATTTGATTAAATTCATTTATAACAGCAGAGCTTTCAATTATATTCGGATTTGCTTCAAATTCGGGAGGAGAGAGTGAGATAACTTCAATTCCCAATTTTTTGAAAAACGGGATGTAATATTTTATGTCACAAGGTCTGTCCGTCCCTTTGAGGACTGTTATAATGCGGGGAAAAGAAGATTTGTTTATAGGAGTACTCCAGTAATCAAACAGAGCTGTCAGAAATCTTAAATACTCAGCTCTTTTTTTAAGTTGACTCTCCTTTTTTAGAAAACGCTCCATGCCAATCAGTTC
>SABC01000263.1 GCA_009929175.1 Bacteroidia bacterium
ATGTACCTCAACATACCCAGCAAAGGGACCCGCTCCGGACTCTACATTCTGTCGGAATTTGACGGCAAAACCGATGTGGAGCTTTACGGATCGGCAAGGGCACTTATCATTGGCGGGGACCACCTCACCAAAAAGTATTACAGCTCCCTCAACGGAGGCGAAATGATACCCGGCGCACCCAAATTCATAGCTACAGGGCAATCTTACTACTATGTCTTTACCCAACAGCAGGGATTGAGGCTCAACCAAAACGGCCTGCAGCTCATGGACAACTTCCAGGAGATGTTTTATACCGCACCTAATTTCAATCCTCAAAAAATCATGTTCACCAACAGCTGCGAGTTTTTCCTCAACGACGGCAAACTCCATGTTATGTACACAAACAAAGCCAACGACAGGAAGTTCTCGGCACAGATTGCAGGTAACTACAACGCCTTCCCCTTCCTTGCCAAGATGACCCGTACCACATACGGTGCAGTGGCCGGAGCCATCAACTCCGACCAGGTTGTCTTTGACAAAACCACCAAGGCATTCCGCCCATACTTCCCGCAAGGAAACTCGCTCAGCCAGTTCAAACAAACGGAACCCGGAGCATTTGTAGATGCCAACAACATGAAACACGAACCTGTTGCCATCCTGGAATCCAACGGAGGTCAAATCTACAACATAATGAGGATCAACGGACGAGACTCCCTTCATGTGATACGGATATACAACGTTGTAGACGACGGCGACCTTTCGGTAGGAGGCAATTCCAAAGTGAGTCTGGAAGGGTGCCAGGGTATCTCCCAGGCCAAATATTTTGCCTCATCCACAGCCGGTAGCGCATTCTTCTACGCTACGGATAACTCGGTACACTCCTTCTCATACACCAGCGGGCAAACCAACCAAGAAGATATATTCCAATGCCCTGCAGGCGAGGTAGTGACAGCAATGTACCAGATGCCTCCCGGCGGCTTCCCCACCCAAGGTTGCGTGCTATGGATTGCAACATGGAACGAAAGCAAAAAAGAGGGAACCCTCTACGAATTCGAAATCGATCCAACATCGGGCAAGATCAGGACCTACTGGACAAACATGTTTTCTCCCCACCTTGCCAACCCCCATATAACCACCGGATTTGGCAAAATTGTGAGCATGATAATAAAAGCGTAACAACATAAATTATCAAGCAATAAAAGCAATAAAAGCATTTAAAGACAAAGGACAAACAAGTAATATAGACAAAACAAGTAACATTAATATGAAAAAAATCCTACTGCAAACCACCGGCATACTTATGATGCTACTGATGGTTGTGTCGTGCAAAACCAACAGGAACCAATAC
>SABC01000264.1 GCA_009929175.1 Bacteroidia bacterium
TCTTGTCAAACTTGATGTAAAGTTCAACGGCTTTCTTTCTCTCTTCGTATGAATACATTCTCTCCTCCTTATGGAGTCCAAGAAAATGTCTTCACCCCCACGACCTAAAAGAGTCATTGACATTAGCACATCTCCCTGCTTAGCCGGGAAACCGGCTTGTGCAGGGACACCATCAGGAAGTTGCTGGCGGTACTCGCGTACAGTCCTTGAAGCAGAAAGTAAATACCGGCTCATGCAATTCTTCCTCAACAAAATGTTTGAACACTGTCAGGGCATCCCTGTACGAGTCTATAGTCATGGGGGAGTAACCTCTCTGGGCTGGCAAATATACATCAAGGTAGGCCAAAGTCTGTGAAAAGAAGAGTGTGTTGGTCTCAGTAATTCTCATGGCACGACACCTCCGGGATTAGCCTGCTCCTGATTGATCCGTCTACTTTGACCAAAGAACCGCTGAACACTACCTGATGGTAGTAATACTTATGACAATTATTACATAAATTCTATTTGCATACACTTCCAAACAATCTGGTAAACAGTATCATGATAGATTGGGACTCCTTGGATGGTGTTTACTCAACGTTGGAGGTGTCCAAAGATGAGGAAAATTAAAGACCCTACCTTTTTTGAAGGAATCAGGGACTTCCTGTGCACCTACCTGCCAAAAGTCAAAAACTCATCTCAACATACGGTTTCTTCATATAGGACTACACTTTCCATGTTTGTTTCCTACCTACAAAACTCGCTCAATTATTCAATCTATGACATCGACACAACACTGATAACGCAAACAACCTTAGTAGGGTTTCTTCATTGGTGTAAGATGGACAGAGGAAATGGAGCAGCAACACTGAATAATCGACTCTCTGCGATGAAAACCTTTTTTTCATATCTTTTGCAGTACAAGGATGCCTCTCTTTCTGTTTCTGCCAATGCTATTGCTGACATTCACAAGCAGCCGGAAGAGGACACAGGTCCACATGAGTATCTTTCACAAAACCAAATGAGAATCCTGTTCGGGCTCCCTAAAAGGGATACCCTTTATGGATTACGTGACTTGATGCTGATGTCGTTACTGTATGATTCAGCTTGCAGAATAGATGAGATACTGTCTCTGCAACTCAAGAATATAAGGTATTCAGATGGGCTTTGCTGTATCAATGTAACTGGAAAGGGGAGGAAAACCCGTAACCTCCCTTTGGGGAAAACCGTAGAAGGCCTCGTCAAAGAATATAAATCCGTATTTGCACAGTGTTGATAAATGACCGTTGAAGCATAAGCAAACAAAAGCATATACTGTGGCTGTAATTTGTGAAGACAGTTGGCTGG